>CALXZS010000059.1 GCA_944393305.1 uncultured Clostridia bacterium
AAAAGATTATTTCTATTGTATAACTTTTGAGTGCAAAAGTCAATACATTTTGAAAATTAGTCATATTCTTTTTCTAAACATTCATTTAAAAATATTTTGCTTACAATTTGTAATTCCTTTTTATTTTCTTCCGACAATTCAAATGAATATATCTTTTTAGGGTCTGAAAGTATAATATATCTTATGGCTTTTATAGTAGTATCACTAACTTCAATAGCACCTTTGTCTTGCCTTCCACAAGCTTCGCATTTAAATCCATTATCTCTAAAGCTAAAATATCTTAAATTTTCTTTTGATTTACAGTTTACGCATCTATCTATTATGGGTCTAAATCCCAATATACTTAATAACCTTATTTTAAAAATTGCTATTATAAAATCCAGGTCCTTATCTGACTCCGAAATCATATATATAGTATTTAATGTAAGTTGTAATATTCTATATGTGTTTTGATTTTCATCTGTAACATCATTTACTATTTTGGCAACTCTAGATGCATATGTTAGCTTATCTATATCTAATCTTAGATTATAAAATATTTCTATTGGTTCACATGAATTTATATGATATGTACTTGCACCTTTATATACTAAAAAATCTCCAAAACATAAAAATTGAGTACCTGCCATTAAAGTACTCTTTGGTCTTCTTGCTCCTTTTGCACTACAACCTATTTTGCCTAAATCAGGAGTAAGAAGGGTGCACATTTTATCATAGTCACCCATATTGTTTTGAGCTAGTATTAACCCTTTTGTTTTTATAACTCCCATTTTTTCTTACTTTTTTACATCCTTTTCTATATAATGTTTTTATAGATGTTTTTGGGAGGTGTCCCCAAAAACATCTTTTGCATATCTTTTGATTTTTCAATATTTTCAATTGTTTTATCTACTTCTAAAAGTTCTAACATTGTATTAATGTTTCCAGTTGTTTTAAAAGTATTCCATGCGATTTGTTTTAACATAGCACTCTCCTATTCATCTGCTTTAAATTTTTTCACTATGCTCATATCATTAATCCAATCTTTTTTTACTTTTACCCAAAGTTTCAAATTAACCTTGTTATTTAGCATGTTTTCCAAGTCTTCACGAGCATATGTACCTATTTTTTTCAGCATGTTACCATCCTTCCCTATTATTATGCCCTTATGTGAATCTCTTAAACAAAAAATTGTCGCATCTATGTCGTAAATTTTTTCCATTTCTTTAGTTTTTCTTGATTTCATTTTTGTAACTTCAACTAAAATACCATGTGGCACTTCATCTTGCAATAATTTTAAAGCTTTTTCTCTGATTGTTTCTTCTGAAAGTTGTCTCAATGTTTGGTCTGTATATTCATCAGTATCATAATATGCTGGACCTTCTTTTAAGTTACTCTCTATTTCTTTTACTATTTCTTCTACATTCTTTTCTTTTTTTACTGAAACTGGTATTATTGCAGTGAAATCATATAGTTCTTTATATTTATTAATTAATTCTGCCACCTTTTTTGCATCTACTAAATCTATTTTATTTATTATTAAAATTGTTTTCTTTTTACTTTCTTTTATTTTCTCCAAAATCTTTTCATCTATACTTTTATCTGATGCATCTATAACATAAAGAACTACATCAACATCCGGAATTGAACTAATTGCATTTTCGTTCATCATATTTCCTAATTTTGATTTTGATTTATGAAGCCCTGGTGTATCCATTATTATTATTTGTGAATTTGGTCTATTTATAATTCCTCTAATTCTTGTCCTTGTTGTTTGTGGTTTATTTGCTATTGCTGCAATTTTTTCTCCAACTAATTTATTTATTATGCTTGATTTTCCAACATTTGTTTTTCCAACTACTGTTACAAAGCCTGATTTAAAATCATTCATTATGTATGCCCTTTCTAATTTATAATTTAATTCAAATCATTAAAATCATCCATTATTAGTATTAGCTTCAATTTTCACATTTGCATTTATTGGACAAATTTGTATAAATGTATTTCCATCATTTACATCTATTTCGTTACCTTCTAAGTCCTTATACACAGTTTTTGCACCTCTTGAAACTTTTTCACATTTTATTTTTATTGCTTTACCATTTGTTATATAGTATCCATCTTTTGTTCCTGTTGTAGTCATAGTTTGTCTACCTTTATTTTCACCATCATTTAACGTGCTATTTGCTATAAACTCTATTATAATATTTTTTGCTGTAACATCTTCACCTGTTGTCCAATCTGTTTGTTTCTGATTTTTTGAATATCTTGTATATCTTTTAGTTTCACTATTATATTTCCACTCTACTATATTAGATTGTGAATATGGAATTGTAATGTCTTCTGCCATTTCACCATTTTCTAAATTCACTTCACTTGTAACATAATTCAGAACACTATCTGATGATGAAGTTGTTTTATATCCTTTATTTTGTGCAACTTCTAATATTTTATCTGTTGATGTCACAACATTATGTGGAGACCTTTTTTCCTTTACTCTCCAAAATTCCTTTGTAGTTTCTGAAATTCCATTAATATTACTTACTCCTAGAGTTCTTATATCTGACTGAGCTTGTGGACTCCATCCATAATGAACATATATTGCATCATTTTCTAATGCGTAGTCTAAGAAATAATGTCTAGCACTTCTAACAGGTCCTATACTTTGCAAATTAGCACCTTTAAATAATGCCATAAGCCTTGATTCTCCACCTTCTACAATAATTTCATAAACCATATATGCATCATTAAGACCAGCTTGTGGCAATGCATCTATATTATTATCTATCATTACTGCAATAGGTCTATCATCACCTTGAAATATTTGTACAGTTGGAAGCTCGGCATATATTTTATCATTATTTTGTTCTTCATTTACTATATCTGTTCCCAAAAATATTGAATTATCTTCTTGTCCTCTAAAATATAAAATAGCACTACAAGCAGCGATGGCTATAACACATAATACTATAACTACTATCCAAATAACTTTTTTCTTCATATGTTTCTCCTGATTTATATTTCTATTATACATAAAAAAATATAATATAAAATTGTAAATATTATCTCCATTTAAATAATTATTTTAAACTTATATTCTAAAAATTGTTAGTCCATAAATCAATATTACTATTAAAGGACCCATAAAAGCTCCAAATACTACTTCGCCTAAATTTCTTGTATCATTTAATCTATTACCAGCAACTAAAATTGATAATGCCAAACTTAAACAAAATACTATTGGATCTTGTGTATTTATCCATATAGCTGTCAATATTGCAAATGCTAAAGCTGTTTGCCCACTTGGTATAAATATATCTTTGGTTGGATTTTTTTGTTTTCTATCATTTGAAGCTGCTTTTACTGCTATTATTCCTATTACAGTCAAAATTATTCCTACAAAAGCTAAATGTGTAGGAGAAGAAATCATTTGACTAAATATACTCTGCCCCATTTGCGTTAGTTCTGTTTCTCTAAAAAATAGAAAATATGCAACCACTATATCATTGCAAGCTGCAAGCACTACTGCTCCTGCTGCAACATCTTTTGCAATTTTTGCTTTAGGATGATATGTGTCTACATATAAGTCAACAACAGTTTCAATTGCAGTATTAATTAGTTCTGCAAATATAACAAAAAACACAGCAAAAGTTAAGCACAAAAATTCCGCTGTTGTGAAATTATAGAATAGGCTTAATATCATTACTATTACACCTATAATTAATTGCTTTTTAATATTACTTTGTGTTGTTGCAGCATACACTATACCATTTACAGCATTGTTACATGCTTCTATAAAATTGTGATTATAGAGTCTTTCATCCTTTTTTTTCATATACCTATTCTCCCCTTGTTATATGTAATTTATTTAGGATTTCGTCCTCCTTTTTTCTCATTTCTTTTTTATCGTCATCGTTCATATGATCATATCCCATAAGATGATAAAATCCATGCACAACCATATAGGCTAGTTCTCTTTCAAAACTATGCCCATATTCATTTGCTTGTTCTTTTACCTTTGGAATTGATATTATTATATCTCCTAAAACATCCTCTATTTCATAATTATTAGAAATTAAATCTTCTATTTCTTCTTTTTGAAACATAGGAAATGATAATACATCTGTTGGTTTATCTATATTCCTATATTTTTTATTTATTTTTTGAATTTCTTCTGGGTTAGTTAAAGTTATACTTATGTATAACTTTAGCTTATCTAATCCTTCATTTGAAAAACATTCTTTAATTACCTTATTTATAATTTCTATATATTCTTTATTTTCTTCTATTCCATTATACTGAATTTCAGCATGCTGCTCCATCAATTATTCCCTTTCTAATTATACCTTTCTTTGCTTTATAATTTCCTGTTGTACATGAATTTTTTACAGCTCTCATATCACCTAGATTTACTAATCTATTTCTATAAAATTGTAATATTCTATAATACTTATCATTGTATTTTTCTAGCTTACGCATATCTTCTCTAATATAAAGAATTTGTTTGTTTATTTCATAATTTTTTAGTCCATTTTCTCTAGTAGCTTCCAATGCTTTGCATTTTTCTGAAAATCTTATATATTCATTTTTTTGTTCTGGCCTGTCCCAATAAATTTTTACAGCTAATAATTTATTATTATATTGTTCAAACATTCTAAGTAACAATTGATATGCATTTTCTCTTTTTCTAGGAACTTTTGTATCAACTATTAAGTTTCTTGTATCTCTCATTAACTTAATATAACATTTTTCTGCAACAATTAGAGGTAAACTATGAACAAATAGTTTTCTACTTATTCCTAATAAAATCATTCTTTTATCTAGCATATCTACTTGGTCTAATTTTCCTACTTCATATGTTTCAAATAAGCTACATTGTTTTATAAGTTCTGGGTCAGTAACTTCTTTTAATGGTAAAATATTTGTTATATAATCTTCTAGTGTATCAAATATTTTATCATACATTTCCTCTTTTTGCATTGGAGTCAATCTTTCAGATAATTTCATTGAATAATGTTTTAAAAGTCTTTTGAAAATTTGCTCCATTTCATACAAGTACAAATTATTATATGCCTCTAATAATTTTTGTTTATTTAGCTCTTTTACATTATTATAATCTAGTTCTAGTAAATATTTTTGTTTTCTTAGTTTATATTCTAATTCGTCATTTTCTTTTAAATGAATTACATTATAATATTTTGAAAGAGCATCTTTTTCAAAATCGCTTGCTGCGTCTGTTTTTACTCTTTTATAAATTGTGTCTATAACTAAGCCATCTATTGATTCTAAATATAAAGAGTAACTTTCTTCAAATTTCTTATTTAAAGCATCCTTTTTTTCGTCATCTTTAGCATTTACGCTTAAATTATAATGTTTTATCACTGAGTTTCTCTTTATACTTATTAAAAAATTATTTATTCCTGTTTTTGTTGGAGTAAGCATTTTTGTAAATGTACTACTCAACTTTGAAAAAAATGTTCTTTTTGTATCATATATTCTTAGACTTTTTTCTCTTGCTTCCATATATACCACCTTTCAAAACCCTATTTTCTCTTTAGTGCCTATTTCTTCTATGACTTCATAAGTAACTTTGACATCGTAATATGTTTCATATTCTGTAATAGCTACGTCTTTATTTGAAATTTCTCCTTCTATTAGATTATTCAGTTTTTCTTCTGCTCTTTTTTGTCCTTCCATCTTTGCTTCCTCTAATCCGTAAGAAATTTCTGTTTCAGTCACTTCATAATTGGTATATTTTATCACTTCAATTGGTAAATAAAAATTAGAAAATAGTTTTATTTTTTTATTTGTATACATTGTATCATAAATTTCGAATTTTGAAAGGGTTTTATACAAATTTATTTTAAAATTATTTAATTTTATTGCGTATTTATTTTCTTTTTTTCCAGTTTGTTCCCTTTTTATTTCTTTTTTACCTATTTTTTCACTTTGTGAGTATGTAACTTTAGCTTTTACCTCTCCATTTGCATTTACATAATTTTTTCCTGTGTATTTTCCTTCCATCCAACCTGCAATTAAAATATCTCCTTTTTTTACTTTATCTCCTTCTTTAACCATTAAAGTTCCATTTTGTGCACTAATTTTTTCTATTACTGCATCTTTGCTAGCAATTATATTATTATAGTCATTTTCATCTACAATTTCTGGCTTACTATCTGCTTCAACTATTCTCACCACTGCATTTGTCCCATTAAGTTCAATTCCAATCCATGCAATATCATCTCTTTGATAGCGTATTTTATCTATAATTTTCTCTTCATTAACTTGACTTTTTAAAACTCCTATTTTAAGTCCATCATCTTCTAATACACTTAATATTTCATTAGTATCTATATTTTCATTACCAGTAATCTCTATATTCCATACAAATTTTGAGAGTGTGTAAATTCCTATTATAACAAGTAACAAAAGGATAAAAAATATTTTTCTTTTTTTATATTTTCTCATTAAAAATGGCAATCCACTTTTACTTTTTATTTTTATTCTGCAACCATGTTTTTTTGCTATTTTTGCAGCTTCTCTAAAATCTCCTGCTCCAATATTAGCAAATAATAAACTGGATTTTGTTCGTTTTATTCCCCATAAAAATATATTTTTACTAATACAGGTATTTATAAATCTTTCTATATAATATCCTTCTAATTCAATATTCAAATATCCAAATAAAAAATTGATCAGTATTTTAAATAGCACTATTTTTTATTCCTTTCTATTCGTATTTTTCAAAATCAACACTCTCTATATTTCCAGTAATAATTAAATCATCTTTTGTCATTTCATTCATTAAAAGTTCAAAACCATTTATATTTATGAGTCCTGTACTCATTTTTATTCTTATAAAAAAGTCTTGATATTCTAAAACCGATTTGTAATTTTCTATAAGCATTCTATTAAAACCTACGATTGTAACTTTTGGAATATCTGAAGTTAGTTCTTCTGGAATATCGAATAATTTATCAAATCTGCCCATATTTACCTCTCAAATTCATCTAAACTTTTAAAAACATATCCTTGATTTTTTATTTCTTTTATCATCTCATCTAATATATTACAATTATCTTTTGATGTTGCATGAAGTAACATTATTTCGCCATTATGAAGATTTTCTAATATTTTTGTTTTACCATACTCTTCTCTTCCTTGTTTACTATCTTCCCAGTCATCATATGCAAATGACCACATTACAGTTGTATATCCTAAAGTATTTGTATAAGCCACTGATGCCTCACTATATTCTCCTTTTGGAGGTCTAATATATTTCATTTCGTAGCCAAATTTTTCATATATTGATTGGTGCAAACTCATGACTTCTTCTTTTATTTTATCATTGCTTGAATTTGGCATACATATATGATTTGTAGTATGATTTCCTAATTTCTTAATGTCTATTTTTTAGCGATTGGTTAACCGCTTCTTAATATCTTAATATAGTTATTTCATCCTAACGTTAGGATAATTTTGAAATATAAATTTGATTTTTATATTTTTTTCTTTATCAAATTCAATTCTTTCGATTAACTTTTCTAATACCATTTTATTAGGCTTTTCCATTTTTAAGAACTCATCTGCAATTTGTTTTATTTCTTTAAAATTTATTTTTGGAGTTTTTTGATTCGTTTCTTCTAACTCTTTCTCTATTTCTTTCATTTCTTTTAAAATTTTATTTCGTTCTTTTTGTTTTTTTTCATAAATTGTTTTAAAATCTTCTATTTGTATAACTTTATTTATTTTATCTTGATATATTTCTTCAATTGTATTTTCTATATTTTTTAATTTTTGTTTTAATTCTTGTAGCTTTGTTTGCAATAAATTATTTTTGCTTTTAGCTTGTTTTTCTGCTTGTTCATATATCTGTTTTATTTCTTGTTCCGTGAAATTTATTTTTTGTATTTCTTCCTTTATT
>CALXZS010000060.1 GCA_944393305.1 uncultured Clostridia bacterium
CACTGGAGACCATGGGTTCGAGTCCCATATTCCACCCCATTTATATAAACATTGGGCTGTAGCCAAGCGGTAAGGCACATGACTTTGACTCATGCATGCGCTAGTTCGAATCTAGCCAGCCCAACCAAAAAAATACATATTAAATTCTTTAGAAAATATTTAAAGAATTTAATATGTTTTTTATTATTTATAACAGTAGTAGTTTGAAAAAAATACTTTTATAACTATGTGTGTTACCTTTGGAAAAAGCAAGAAAGGAATGGAATTTTATATGATAATTGATGTAAAGGATTTAAAAATAAAAAAACTTACTTTTAGTAGAGATTATGATAACAGAAGATTGAATAGGGGAGAGACTATATATAGAAATAGAGAGGTAACTATAAAAGAAGTAGAAAAATTAGGCGAAAATGAAATTAAAGTTGAAGCAACTGTTGAAGGAAGTCATAGTTTTACTTTTTATGACACATATTTAGATATAGTAGATAATGATGTTGTTGATTGCAAATGTACATGTATGGATTATAACAATGGATATACTTGCAAACATATAATTGCTACGGCTTTAGAAGTAATAGATTCTCATGCAGCAAGTACACAAGAGGGTAAAGAAAGAGAAAAGAGAGAAGTAGAAGAAAGAAGAAGAAAATTGCGTGAAGAGAGAAAAGAGCAAGAAAGAAGAGAAAAGCAACAATATGAATATAATAGAAAATATAAAGGAAGCTTAAATTTATTATATAAATTTGAAAATAATGCAAATAATATTTTCGAAAATAACTTAGATATACCAGAAATCTTTTACGAAACCAAAGAAAAGAAAAAGGCTAAAACATCGGAACTTGCAACTTCTATAAAAATAAATTGCATTGTGGAACCATTTGTAGATTCTAGACTAAAATTAACTTTTAAAATTGGACAAAATAGAATGTATAATTTAAAAAATATTTCCGAATTATACAAAGCATATAAAAATAATACGGAATTATATATAGGTAAACAGTTATCATTTATTCCTAAAAGAGAGAATTTTGATGAAGATTCTCAAAAACTTTTTGATTTTATTATTAAATATGGTGAAATGATTAAACATTATTCTCAAAATAACATGTATGGATATGATAATAAATCAATATCAATTCAGAATGAAGAAATAGATGATTTCTTTAATATGATGCAAAACGAAAAAATTATAATGCATATATATGGTGGAATTGAAGAATACGCTTTTTCTAATGAAAATTTAAATATTTATGCTATTTTTAAGAAAGAAGAAGTTGAAATCTACGATGAGTGGTCATGGAACTGGGAAGATAATATAGAAAAAAGCGAAGAATACGTACTAAAACTAAATGATGATGGATATTTCTTTATAAATACAGGAAAGAATATTTATATACTTTATAAAAATAAAATTTATACTATACCAAGTGATGAAAGTTTAAAAAACTTGATTGATTTATTTCAATATCAAGATAAAATAATTATTCCAGAAGATAAAATTGAAGATTTTAGAAAGTATGTATTTCCAAAATTAAGATATATAACAGACGAAACTATTTCATCTCAAAAAGGTAAAGAAAGTATTATTGCTAATGAACTTGCGTCAAAAATATTATTAGATACAGATGATAATGGTAATATTTTATTAACACTGAAATTTTGCTATGATAATTATGAATTTAACATACTTGATCCAAAATATGCTGATTATATGAAAAAAGCTAATGTAGTTAGAAATGTACCGGCTGAAAAACAGGTTTTGGAAAGAATATTTATGGATGGCTTTGAACTAGTTGAAAATAAAAAAGAATTTATAATGAAAAATTTAGATGATACATATGAATTTCTTTCAAATAAGATAGAAGGTTATATGAATGATTTTGAAGTATTAGCAACTGATAAGTTCAAAAATAAACAAATAAAAAGACCTAAAATTTCTAGTATGGGAATAAAAATTGATAATGGATTATTAGAATTGGATTTCTCTAAAATAAATATAGACATAAAAGAACTTAAAGATGTTTTAAAAGATTATAACATTAAGAAAAAGTATCATAAATTAAAAAATGGTGATATATTAGACTTAACCAATAATAAAGATATAGAATTACTAGATGAAATGTCTACAACATTAGACATTGATTATAGCAAATTAGAAAAAGGTGTGGTTGAATTACCAATTAATAGAAGTTTTTATTTAGAAAAAATTGTTGAAGAAAACAAAGATATTAATGTTACAAAAAATGAAGAATTCTTGCAAATTGTAGATTCGGTTGAAAATACAGAAAATGAAGATGAAATAGAGTTAGATAGCGAGTTCGAAAACAAGCTTAGGGACTATCAAAAAGTTGGATATAGATGGTTAAAAACTCTAGAAAAATATAAATTTGGAGGTATTTTAGCTGATGATATGGGACTGGGTAAAACAATTCAAATAATTGCTCTATTAAAGTCAAGTCAAAAACAGGATGAAAAAAATACATCAATAGTTGTATGTCCAAGCACATTAGTATTAAACTGGAAATCTGAAATAGAAAAATGGTGTAATTCTATGAAAGTACTAATAATTAGAGGTAAAGCAGAAGAAAGAGCAAGTGAAATTGAAAATTATAAAGATTATGATTTAGTAATTACATCTTACGACTTATTAAAAAGAGATATTGATAATTATGAAAATAAATATTTTAAATATATTATTGCAGACGAAGCTCAATATATAAAAAATTCATCTACACAAAATGCTACATCACTAAAACATTTAAAAGGAGAAACAAAGTTTGCTTTAACAGGTACACCAATAGAAAATTCTGTTGCAGAATTATGGTCAATATTTGACTTTATTATGCCGGGATATTTATATAATTATAATAAATTTAAGAAAAAATTCGAAGAACCAATTTTAAAATATAATGATGTAGAAGCGTTAAATAGATTAAAAAAGATTATTGCTCCATTTGTTTTAAGAAGAGTAAAAAAAGATGTACTAAGTGAATTACCAGATAAAAATATTACTATTATGAAAAACGAAATGGAAGAGGAACAACAGAAAATTTATATGTCATATTTAATGCAAACAAGAAAAGAAATAGCGGAAGAATTGGAAGGCAGTACATTTGAAAAAAGTAAATTTAAAATATTAATGTTGCTTACAAGGTTAAGGCAAATATGTTGCCATCCTGGATTATTTATTGAAAATTATAAAGGTGGTAGTGGAAAACTAAAGCAATGTATTGATTTAGTATGTGATGCAATTGAAGCAAAACACAAAATTTTGCTATTTTCTAGCTATACATCGATGTTTGAAATAATAGAAAAAGAATTGAAAAAACGTGATATAAAATATTATAAATTAATTGGATCAACACCTGTAAATGATAGAATAAAAATGGTAGAAGATTTTAATAAAGATGATAATATTAAAGTGTTTTTAATTTCATTGAAAGCAGGAGGAACTGGACTTAATTTAACATCAGCAGATGTTGTAATTCACTATGATCCTTGGTGGAATGTATCAAGTGAAAATCAAGCAACAGATAGAGCTTATAGAATTGGTCAAAAAAATAGTGTGCAAGTATATAAATTAATAACGTCAAATTCAATTGAAGAAAAAATAAACAAAATGCAAGAACGTAAAGAAAAACTATCTAAAGATATTTTATCTACAAAAGAAATGTTTATTAACAAAATGTCTAAAGATGAAATAATGGACTTGTTTGCATAAATATAATAATTCATTAGAAGAGGAAATGTAATGACTTATTAGATAAATAAATTATTAATTTAATGAAAAAATAACATAAATAAAAAAGAAATAGCTGGTTGGTAAAGCTATTTCTTTTTTTAGAATTATTTATATTACTAATAATTATTATATGCTTATTTTCTTGATTTGTCAACATTTAAAGTTTCGATTAAAGCTTTTTGCAATAATTGAGAAAAATTAACATGTTCTTTTTCAGCCATTGTATTTAACCATGCTGGAATAGACAATGTTTTCTTTACAGATTTGTTTTCATATTTTTTCTTATGTTCTTCAAGATTTATCGTTACAAAGGATATAATTTGATTATCATTTAATTTGATGCTTTTTATATCTGTTGTACATTGAGGGTATGCCTCTAAATCTTCAAGATACAATCCCATTGCTTCTTTTGCATTTTCCATAGCTTCTGCTAAAGTCTTTCCATCACTAAAACAACCTTGTAAATCAATAAATTCAACCCAATATTCATTACTTTCTTTTGTAAATATAGCAGGGTAAGTTAATAATACATTTCTTTTCATAAAATTTCCTCTTTCTCTATATATTTATATTATGACCAGCTTAGGAAGGACTTATTCAAGTCCTGCCTGTTTCAGTATCTTTTTTAGTAAGCCTATTGGCATATCTCTATTATGCATTGGAACAATTAAATCTGTATGTCCTTGTTTCCTGAGCTTTAAATGTGAGCCTTCTTGTTTTACTTCGAACTAACCGATTTTTCTTTAAAAGTCTTACTAATTCCTTTGGTGTCATTGTCATAATATAAATAATCCTCCTTACTTTTAAAAGTTAAATATATTATAATATATACGTTACGTATTGTCAATGCTATTTTTATAAAGTATTAAAAAAATTGTAACAAACCAAATAATTTAAATGTACTTACAAAAGTAAAAAAAGAGAGTGTCAAAATGGCACTCTCTATGTTTTTATGAATGTCTAAAATTATTAGCTAAATTCTAGCAGCATCCTCTGTTATTTCCGCCACAGCAGCAGAATATTAATATTAAGAATATAATTAAGAAGCAACAATCATTGTCTCTTCCAAATCCGCATCCACATTTATCTGGCATAAAAAGAATCCTCCTTTCTAAATACTACTTTATGAGTAGCTTAAATTTCTAGCAACCGCAGTTGTTGTCGTTTCCGCAGCCACATCCACAGTTATTTCCACCGCAGCATCCGCAAAGTAATAAGATTAATACTATGAACCATAATATTTCTCCGTTACATCCTCTCATACGATACCTCCCTCATAAAGAATTTTACTTCTTTTGTATATTATATAGTATTCAAATGCTAATAAAGTGTTACAATTATTGCATTAATAGGTTATAGTTCAAAAAGTTATTATTATTTAAATGCCAATATACATTCTAGAACATTTCAGCGAGCGTAGCTGGTACAGCGGAGTGTAGCGTGCAAGCTGGAGCCAAAGGCGACCCGCGCCGTGAAATGTGGCAGAATGTATATTGGCGGTTTTAAATCTATATTGCCGAACAGTAACATTAATATAATAATTTGACTAGTTAGTATAAACTTTTAGTAGGGAAAAATTAAGAAATAAATTGAATAAGAGATACCTTTTTGGTAGAATATTTTTATCGAAAAAAATCAATATTCAAGGAGGTATCTCTTATGTATTTAATTATACAAAAGATTTGTGAAAAGAACAATAAGATTTTAAAAGAAGGTGTAAAAAAAGTATTAAATGGAGAAGATATAAGTTCTTTAACAGGAGCAATAAAAGAATTTACAGATGTTTTAGGAAAAGAACTTTTGGCTGAAATTGTAGCACAAATAGAAAATTTAGTATTTGAAGATTCAAAAAGAAAGAATCAATATGAGTCAATAAGGTTTGCAGAAAAAAGCTTAATTACTAAAAACGGAAAAGTAAAATTTGAAAGAAGATACTACAAAGATAATGAAACAGGAGAAAATGTATGCTTAACAGACAGAATTTTAGGATTAGAAAAAGGCGAAAGAATAGATAAAAGAGTAAAGTCAGAGATTATACAAAAAGCAAGTGAGCAATCATATAATAAATCAGGAAAATTAGTAGTACCAGAAATGGAGATAAGTGCGACAACAGTAATGCGAAATGTGCGAAAAAATGAATGGAAAATGGAAATCAAGGAACGAAAAGAAGAAGAAAAAATAAAAGCAAAAAATATATTTATTCAAGTAGATGAAGACCACGTAAAGCAAAGAAATAAAAAAGGATGCACAATATCAAAAATAGTAACAATATATACAAGAAAAAGAACATTAACTAAACCAGAAAGAATACCAGAAGTAAAACAAGTAAGAAAAGAATTAGTAGATAAATTCACATTTTCAGGGTTATACAAAGACACACAGGAAATGTGGGAAGATGTAGCATATTACATAGATTGTACATATAAGAAAGATGAAATAGAAAAAGTATTTGTTATGGGAGATGGAGCATCATATATAAAAGCAGGAACAGAATGGATAGAAAAATCAGTATTTGTATTAGATAAATTTCATTTAGAAAAGTATATAAATCATTTAAATTATGACGGATATTTGAAAGTGAAATTAAAAGAAGCAATAGAACAATTTAACCCAATAAGTACCGAAAATATAATGAATGAAGCAATAAAAAAAGTAGAAAAAGAAATAAAAGAAGATAAGGAATTAGGAAGAGATATAAAAAGATTAGAAAGAAGATTAAAAAAGATAAAAGACACAAAAACATATTTAATGAATCAATGGGATGGAATAGAAGCATATGACAAGTACAAAGATAAAATAACAGGCTGTTGCCAAGAGGGACAAGTACACCATACATTATCAGAAAGAATGAGTACAGATGCCAAAGTATGGAGTGAAAACGGAATAGATGAAATGAGTCAATTAAGAGCATTTACACAAAACAAAGGAGACATATACAAAAAAATAATAGATATTTCTACAAAAGCAAAAAGAGAGGAAAAAATACAAGAGATAGAAAAAAGAATAAGAAAAAAAGCAAATAAAAAATTATTTGGAACGACAGGAGTAAAAATACCAGTATCCAAAGCCAGAGATGAATTATATGACGAATTAAAAAATATATGGTATCAAAAAGCAATATAAGTATTGAAAGATAAATAAAAAAATGATATTTTAAGAATAACCTATAAATAGGTTTATTAAGTGAACCTAAAAATATAAAAAAGAAAATAATAAAAATATAAAATCAAAAAGAAATCTTAGAAATCAATGTATTCAAGAAGTTTTTGAAATTCAATGAATGAAAATCCTACAAAAAATTTATGCTATCATTTGACTACGGATACTGTACAAAAATATTTTGAAATGATATAATTCATATACAAATAAGAGAAAAAATATGAGGAGAAAGATATGGGAAAAATAGTTTTACTAGATGATTTAACTATAAATCAAATAGCAGCTGGTGAAGTTATTGAAAGACCTGCATCAGTTGTAAAGGAATTAGTTGAAAATTCAATAGATGCAGGAGCTAAAAATATTACAGTTGAAATAAAAAATGGAGGAATTTCATACATAAGAATTACTGATGATGGAAGCGGTATAATGCCAGACGATATGGAAATTGCTTTTGAAAGACATGCAACAAGCAAAATAAGAAGAGCAGAAGACTTAGATACAGTAAAATCTATGGGGTTTAGAGGTGAAGCATTAGCAAGTATTGCAGCTATTGCTAAAGTAGAATTAGTGTCTAAAACAGAAAACACAGATATAGGGTACAAAATTGAAATAGAAGGTGGAGATATACTTGAACAACATGAAGAAGGATGTTCAAAAGGAACAAGTATAACAGTAAGAGAATTATTTTATAACACACCTGTAAGATATAAGTTCTTAAAAAAAGACTTTACAGAATCAGGCTATATTGAAGATTCACTTACAAGAATAGCATTAGCAAATCCAAATGTAGCAATAAAACTAATAAACTCTGGAAAAATATCTTTACAAACAACAGGTAGTGGAAAACTGGAAGATGTAATATATAATATATTTGGAAAAGAAATAGCACAGAATTTATTACCAGTAGAATATGAATACGAAGGAATGAAAGTAACAGGTGTAATTGGAAA
>CALXZS010000061.1 GCA_944393305.1 uncultured Clostridia bacterium
CTGGACATCCCATATTTATATCTACTATATCTGCTATTTCACTTACATATTTAGCTGCATATTTCATTGCTTCAACAACACTTCCAAAAATTTGTGCAGATATTGGTCTTGCTTCATCTTCCATATTTAGTAGCTTTTTTGTTTTCTCATCATTATATTGCAATGCTTTACTACTTACCATTTCTGTTACAACTAAACCCGGTTTATACATTTCACAAATGCGTCTAAAAGGCAGGTCTGTTAAGCCTGCCATTGGTGCTAATATTATATTATTTTTTAATTCTACATTTCCTATTTTTAACATTGTTTTTTCCTATTCTTCCATAAATATTGCTTTTTGTCTTCTTCCACTAATGTTTAATAGTAGTGCTATCATAATTAAATTACAAAGTAGTGAGCTTCCTCCATAACTTACAAAAGGTAATGGTACACCTGTAATTGGTAATAGTCCTATTGTCATTCCTATATTTTCTGTCATATGGAATAAGAATATTCCTGCTATGCCTATTGCAATATATGAACCTAAATTATCTTTAGCTGTTTTTGCAACATAAATTGCTTTTGTAATTAAAACAACATAGAGCACTATAATTGCCGCAGCAACTAAAAATCCCATTTCTTCTCCTATAACAGAATAAATAAAGTCTGTTGTTTTTGGACTTAAATATCCAAGTTGTGTTTGGTTTCCTCTAAGAAGTCCCATACCAAATAATTGACCTGCACCTATTGCTAATTTTGATTGTGTTAAGTTATATCCAGCCCCTCTAGGGTCTAAATCTTGATTTAAAAATACATCAATTCTTTGTTTAGCATGGTCTGGAAGTACAAAGAAATACATTACTGGAAGTGTTATTGCTATAATTAAAATTCCAGCTATAATATATTTTTTATCTATACCTGCTACAAATAGCATTGCAATAAATGCTACGAAAAAGGCAAGTGCTGTTCCATAGTCTGGTTGTTTTATTATAAGTAGGACTGGAACTGCAAATATTGCTATTAAAATAAGTAATCTTGTTGGTCTACTTATTTCTTTTTTTCCTTTTGCCACCATTTTAGACATTACCAAGGCTAGAACCATTATTACAAATATTTTTGTAAATTCTGCTGGTTGAATTGATGCAAAACCTAAAGAGTACCAGCTTGTCGCACCATTTATTGGTTCAGTAAAGAGAACTCCTACTAATAATATAATCATTACAACATAAAATACTGGTGAGATTTTAGCAATTGTTTCATAGTCTATTAATGTAAACGCTATAATAAAAGGTATGCTTATTGCTACCCATATTATTTGCTTTTTAAATTCATCATATTCTGTATTTTGAGTTGCTGAAAAGAGTGCAATCAATCCTATTATAATTAATAGGATTGTACATACTAAAATTGACCATTCTATATTTTTAGATAATCTTTTTTTCATCTTTTCCTCTATTTCTTCTTATTTGATTTTTTTGCTTTTGTTTTAGTTTTTGATGTAGTTGCTTTTGCAACTTTCTTTTTAGGCTTTGTTTCTTTTTCCTCTTTTACTTCTTCTTTATTTTTTTCTTTCTTTTCTTCTACTATTTCATTTGAATTAGTATTATCTTCTTTTTCTTCTTTATTCTCTTTTTCTGTATTTTCTTGTGTTTTTTCTTCTTTTATTTCTTCTTGTTTATTTTCTTCTTTTGGTTCTACTTCTTGTTTTACTTCATTTTTTATACTTTTTATAGGAATATTTGCATATAATGCAGGTGCTCCTGTTGTTCCATCACTATTTTGTTTATTTGTTAATCTAACATCTATATCTCCTTCATCTACATCTATGTATTTTTTTATTACATCTATAATTTCTTGTCTCATCATATCTAAAAAGTCTGCTGATACATTTGCTCTATCTTGCATTAATACTAAATGCAATCTTTCTTTTGCCTCATCTTTATTAGTTTTACTTTCAAGTTGTCCTTCTTTTTTACTAAATTTTTTAAAAAACCCTATAAAGTTTTCAAACATTCCTATTTCCTCCATTGCTAATTATTTTTTAAAAGCTTTTTTAAATTTTCCCCAGAAACCTTCTTTTTTTCTTCCTGGTATTGTTACTTCAACATTCTCTCCTAAAATCCTTCTGGCTATTTCTATATATGCCCTTCCTGAAGGTGCTTTTTTATTAGATACTGCTGGTTCACCTTTATTTGTTTGAGTTATTATGTACTCATCTTCTGGAACTACTCCAATTAAATCTATTGAAAGTAAATCTAATATATCTTCTACATCCATCATTTCTCCCCTTCTTACCATTTCTGGTCTTAGACGGTTTATTACTAATTCTGGATTTCTTATTTCTGATGCTTCTAATAAACCTATTATTCTATCTGCATCACGAATTGAAGATATTTCAGCATTAGTTACTACAATAGCTCTATCTGCCCCTGCAATTGCGTTTTTAAAACCTTGTTCAATTCCTGCTGGGCAATCTATTAATATAAAGTCAAATTCTTCTCTTAATTTTGTTGTTAAATCTCTCATTTGTTCTTCATTTACTGCACTTTTGTCTCTAGTTTGGGCTGCTGGTAATAAAAATAAATCTGTAAATCGTTTATCTTTTATTAGAGCTTGTCTTAATTTACATTTTCCTTCAACAACATCAACTATGTCATATACTATTCTATTTTCTAGTCCCATTACGACATCAAGGTTTCTTAGTCCAATATCTGTATCTACAAGAACAACTTTTTTACCTCTTAAAGCTAACGCAGCACCAACATTTGCTGTTGTTGTAGTTTTGCCAACTCCACCTTTTCCTGATGTTATGACTATAACTTCACCCATAACTTTCCTCCTTGTATATTTTTAACAATCCTATTATATTATATTGAGATTTTGCTGAAAAGTCAATCTATATAGGACAAAAAAAATAAAAACTGCTAATGCTAACAAAGTATTAGCAGTTTTTATTTATTATTATTCTGATACAGCTTCTTTATTTTCCACTTCTTCTTCATTTTCATCGTCTTTTTGATCGATTACTTCTAAGTTTGAAATTGATACTTCATAAGCAACTTTTTGTTCAACTGTTCCATCTTCATGTTTCTTTTCATAACTTCTTGATTGAACTCTACCTACTACTTTTACCTCAGTTCCAACTTCCATTTTTGAGCAATATCTTGCATTTCTTCCCCATGTAATACATGGAATGTAGTCTGATTTGTTATATGCTCTATTAACAGCTAGAAGCACGTCTGCAATTTCTCTTCCAAATGGTGTTTGTCTATAAATAGGTGCTTTACAAATGTAACCTATTAAAACAACTTCATTTGAAACTAAGTCTTTACTTGCTACAATTTCCTCTTCTTGATTTGCTAAGAATTCAATGTCTTTAGCAAATACAGTTAAAATTAATTTGTTTTTTTCGTTTTCATAACTGTTATAAGATCTGAATTGACCTGTTATTCTTATTTTCTTTCCTACTGTCAATTCATCTTCTTTAAATAGTCTTTCTGAAATCGTTATTGGAATAGTATCCGCATTTCCACTTAAACGTGGTACACTTAAATCAAAAATATAAAATTTTTCTCCATAGATTTCATGACTAAATCTTTTTTCATCTGTAATCTTTCCAACCAATACTAAATGATTGTTATCAGCAAAATTTGTTTCCAATTTACTTTCCTCCTTAATTATTCTTGTGTATCTTATTCATCTAATTAAAATTTTAGAATACTTATGCGCTATATCCTATTATACAACACTTTTTTCAATTTGTCTACATAAAAAGTTGATTTTCTTTTATTTTTGTAACATTTTTGTAATATTTGTGTCATTTTCATAAGGATTTTCGCTTGTGTTTGTAAAATTACTATCTATATTATATTCATTTTTTTGAATATTATTTGCAATTATTGAATTTGTTGAAGTTTCTATTAACTTTTCATTTCTATTTGTTATTGCTATTGCCATTACAAATAATATCATTACTGTTCCTAATGATATTAAATATGAGTATATTTTTTCTTTGTTAAATATTACTAGCATAAAAATGTACCTCCATAATAAATTTATATTCATTTATTATGGAGGATATTACTATTTTATAGTTTCTTTTTCATAAACATGTCCACAATTTAAACATTTTTTCTCTACTTTTTTTACTAGATTCTTCTTTTCCTTTGTTTTATCCTTTTTTAATAGATTTTTTTTAGTAACGGTTGTCGTTCTTAGCAAATTTTCTGTTTTTAATGTCACTGTTGCATTCCATTTTTTACAATGTTCGCAAATTCTTTGATGACAGTCTATTCCATATAATACTACAATAAATATTAATGCAATCGGAATTAATAGAATATTATTATTTGTTGGTATATATATAAGAGCTAAAATTACATCAATAGTAATTGGTATTCTATATAGTAGCCAATTTTTCATTTTTGTTTCCTTTTCATTTTCCTCTATTTCTTTTTGGCTTACATTTCTTTCTTTTATTTTTTTAATATCTATTTTCTTTTTTGCCATTTATTTTACCTCTACATCTTTTATTTCTACTGGACTATTTAGTATTTTATTAGCAACTGTTATAAAATTACATTCCATATCTGTTAAGTAAATATGGTCTTGCATATTTTTACTTAATTCTGCTTTTTCAATATTGTTTTCCAAAAAACTTGCTATTACTTTTCCTGTATTTATAATATCCGTATCTGGCATATATTCTTTTATTATTTTTTCAAATAATGGATAATGTGTACATCCTAAAATTAAAGCATCTAGTTTGGGGAAATATTTAATATATTCTTTTATTGTTAGTTTCGCTATTTCATTGTCTACCCAGCCTTCTTCTGCCATTGGTGCAAGAAGTGGACATTCTTTATTATATATTTTTACATCTGGAATTGCATTTTTTAAAGATTTTTCCCAGGTATTGCTTTTTATTGTTCCTCTTGTGGCCATTATTCCTATATTTTTATACTGCTTATTTTGCTTTATATAATTTACTGTCGGATCTATAATTCCTATTATAGGAACTTTATATATTTTTCTAACTTCTTTTAATGCTTGACTTGTGGCTGTTCCACAGGCTATTATTATTAATTTTACATCATATTCTAATAGAAATTCTATATTATTTTTTGTTAGTTCTATTATATTTTGTTTAGATTTTGAACCATATGGGAATTCTTTTGTGTCTCCCAAGTATATAATTTGTTCATTTGGCAATTTTTTCTTTATTTCTCTATATACTGTTAGACCTCCAACGCCTGAGTCAAACATTCCTATTGGTCTATTATCCATAACCTCTCCTCCATATTGCCACAACATTATATACCATTTTTTTTATTTATTCAAGTTTTATATTTTCTATTTTGTAATATATAATGTTGCTCTAGAAGTATAATGGTTATTTGTAACATCTGGATAGTTTATAATTCTAGCTGATGCCGGATAATTTGCATCTGCTGAAAGGCTATTTCCTCCACGGTTAAAGCGATATCCATCTGAGCCTGCTTCTTGTGTCCATTCTCTATAATTTCCTGCTAAATCATATATTTCATTTACTTTGTATTTAGCCACTGAACCTGTTGGCTCTTCATGATTTGAATTATAGTTTCCCCAACTGCTTGAATCTTTGTCTACTTTATCTTCTTGACCTTTAAATATTGTATTTTTAAGCCAAGCCATTGTCTCATCCCACTGACAACCATATATCATTGTACTTTTTACATCACTGTTATTTTGTATTACATTTTGGCATGCCTTATATAGTCCATACCAATTTTTTGCTTCTCCTGCTGAAGCAACTAATACATTACCTGCTTTTTCTGTTGGCTTGTCTACTGTTCCGGTTAGTTCATATCTTCCTATATAAAATCCATTATATTTTTTTACACTCTCGCTCATTTTCTTATATTCTTCTACCATACTATCTGCCATTTCTTTTGTACTATCAAATCCTAATATTGATTTATAATAATTAGAATTTGTATCATAAGAACTTAATACATCTGGTTCTCTAATAGAATTTCTATTTCCTGGTTTTCCTACTGTGTAATCATCTATTTCATCTTCTCTTAATCTCAATTTACTATATATAGTTGTTGTCGTGTCCACTCCATTTAATTTTACTGTTTCTTCCACAAACATTGTACTTGGATCATCTACTGGCACCCATACAAATTCATTTGTTCCATCTGTTATTACTATTCCTTCATCTACTACTGTATTTGAATCTTCTGATACACTAAATCCTTTTGGTATTGTAACTTTTTTTCCATTATCATCTTGTATTGTTTCTGTTTCATTAAACTTTTCTCCACCTTTCACTGATGATACTGTTTTAGGTCCATATTCCTCAAATTTTTCATCTATATAATCTACTATTTGATTTATTGTATTTTGTTCATTTAAAGTTGCTTCTTCATACTTTTTTGTTGCATTTTGCGCCTTAATAAATATTCCATTTTGTCCTATGGTCAAATTAATTGCAACTCCTGAAAGTATTAATAATACTATTATGGTTACTACTAAAGCAACTAATGTAATTCCGTTTTACTTCCTTTTTTATTTTCTTATTATTTAATTTATTGTTTTTCATTAGCACTTTCACCCTTTTATCTAATTTTTTCTTTTGATTAAGTATTTTCATTCTTGTATAATCATATTCAAAGTTATTTTATCATTAAATAATTATTTATATTTTACACATATTGGTTTTTATAGTCAAGTTTTTATATGAAAAATGAGCAGGCCTACAATCGTAGGAATCCTGCTCATTTTTTAGAGTGCTACTGTTCAGCTTGTTTTAGCTTTTTGCTGCTAATATCGCCAGAGATTTTGCTGCTTCAAAGCTTGAAGCAGATGCAAGAAATCCGGCTCGATGACAGAACGTTGCATCTGCAACGCCTGTCTCTTTTTCCAGTGCCTCTCCCTGGAGACCTCTCCAGTTTTCAGGAAGAGGTTTTCTCATTTGGAAGCTTCCCAACTCATTTGGTACTGCCTGGACATTCCACCCTCCACGGTTGGATGGAAATACTACGTACCAAATGTCTCTAGCTTCTGGATTTTCACTAGAGAAGACAAATTCCTGCCAAGGGACAAACTTTTCCATTATCATAACATTGTCGCTTTTTTCCACAATTGCCTTTTCGACAATTTTTCTAGCTTTTGCCTTGGAAATTGCTTTATCAAGGCAATTGTACATAATCGTCATTGCCATGCTAATAGCATCTTCGAAAGCCTCATCACTGCTTTCATTAGAATCCCAATTTGGATTAAAATCAGCGATGATGTTTGAAATGTTCATTGCCTTAGCGGGATAATCCGCCTTGGGCATAACACCATTATCCACGGCATCAATGCCTTGAATGAGATCACGATCGATCCATTCAAAAACATCATTCTTATCTTTCTCATCAAGTTCCTCAAACCAACTGTCAGCCATTACAAGTTTAGCATACGCTTTCCAGATAAGACCGGCAGAGGCATACGGCACGCCATTTTCACGAACGCCATTTCCTCCCTTTTGATGATGGTCATACTTACCACCACCAATATCAAGAACAATGGTGTCATTAGGCAAGTTTTCCGGCACCTCAAAAACTCTGCTGACATTCACATTGCCAAATGCATATTCCAGGATAGCAATGGCAAAAACCTCGTCAGCATGGAAAGTTCCTCCGTGTGTGATCACATTGACCATAAAAAACACTCCTTTTTTAATTTTTTCAAGGATCAGACAATAATCATTGTAACATATGTTATGTAAATTTGCAAGTTTTTCAAAATAATTTTTTAGAAATAT
>CALXZS010000062.1 GCA_944393305.1 uncultured Clostridia bacterium
TTAACATTCTTTATTTTTTGCTTTTATTATAGCAAATAATATGCTGTTTTTCTATTTTTGCACAAAAAAAGATTAGCTATATTTCAAACTAATCTTTGCAAAAGTTTATGTTATAAGGAATTTATTAGCTCATCATATTCATTTGATAAACTCTCACTATTAAATACTATCTTTTCTTCTTCAATCTCCCAAGCATTTTGATTTTCTGATAATAAATTTAAAACTTCTTCAGAAGTATTTAAAATTCCTATTACTTCATCAATTGAGTCTTGGACTGTTGTGTCTTGTGATGCTAAATCCATATCTCCCATTAACTCATTTTTATATAAATCTGTATAGTAACTATCTAGTCCTTTGTCATTAATATATGACATTGCTTTATCTTCAGTAAAAAATTCTGTATATTTATTTTTACAATCTTCTAATTTTGTTCTAGTATTTGTAATATATTCTTTAGATTCTGTAAAATCTTTTCCGTCACTTTCATAATTTTCTACTGTTAACAAAGTTGTTAACTTTTCATCATTTAAGATGTTAGCTATTTCTATGCTATTATCAAAATTTTCTCTTAAATATGATTTAAAAGCATTTTCTACTTGTGCATAATCTCCACTAGTTATAATTCTATCAAGTCTTTCATTTACTGCATCCATATCAATATTTTCTGTGCTTACAAGTTGTTGTAGTTCAGATAATTCTGTTTTTAGTTTATCCTCTTGCCTCATATCGCTAAATACAAAATATCCTACTACTACGATAGCTATTACTATAATAATAAGAATAGCGATTAAAACTTTCTTTTTCATTTTTTAAAAATCCTCCTTTTATTATTTTCATTTTAAATATATCATATAAGAAAAAAATAATCTACTTAATTTATAAATTTTCACTTTACCTAGTTATTTTTACTATTTTTATATTTCTTATTATTTACAAAAGTCCTGTGGAAAACACCACAGGACTTTTGCATTACTGGATTTGAATTTTTGAAACAATACCTACCAACTCTTCATTTGGTGACATAGAATAGTCAATGGCAACTTTGCTTCCAACTGCCATTTGTACCTGTCTACTATTATTAGAAATTGATGAAATATATAAATTCTCATCTCCTTCTAACACAAAGAAAAATTGTGTTGTACCGTTCTGTGTAGCTTGGTACAATTCTGTTATTGTACCAGATGTTGATTTCGTTTCTGCATCTACTTTTTCTGATGTTTCTCCTGTTAAATCTTCAGGAGTTAATCCTTCTTCTCCAAAGATTTTTTCTCTATACTGAAGAAGTGCATCTTCCAAAGTTTCTCCACTTGCTGATATAGTGTAATTTTCAACATTTATCATTACAAAAGCCTTATTGATTTTAGACTTATCTTTTAATGATATTACATATGTTGGTACACCATCAACACTTACCATTAACGGATAACTAGATTTATATCCGTAATTTTGGTATAGGCTTTCAGCCTGTAACTGTGCTGTACCTTCTTCAGCACCTGCACAATCGTAGTAGGTTATTTCTCCAGTCTTGGAGTTTGCCAATATGAATCCAAGTGCTGATTCATCATTGCTAACTGAAACGACGCAAGTGAAAAACTGTACTCCGTCTTTAGTTAAGATTGAATTATAACCTACAAATTCATTTTCATCTTCGTCATCATCCTCATTAACATTTTCTCCTCTATAACTATATGAGATTTTTCTCACATTAGTTTTTGAGAAAACTGTATTCCAAAAACCACCTTTGTATTGGTAGTAACTTTCTGCTAATCCCATTAAGTAGTCTAATGAATACGCATGGTCTACCCATTCAGGTAAATCTTCTGGTGAGTATTCTTCACACTCTCCAGTATTAGCATTAACAATAACGAAGGATTGAACTATCTTTCCTCCAAAGAACCCAATCGTAGGTTTTAATACTGGTGCTATATAGTATGCTTCTCCATTGTCATCAATATCAAATTGGAATTTGTCAAATACATAGCTAGGATACTTACCCCTTAAATGTCTTTTTAAATCTTGAGAAAAAATATCACTAGGTGCATATCTGATTTCATTTTCTAACTGTACTAAATGACTTTCTTCCGTTTCAGAATCGACAAGCACATAACCTGGTATACTTTCATTATTCATTGCTTTGAATATTGAAGTATATTCCAATGGAGATAACCTGTATTGTTTGTCCTCATAACTTATGAGATTATACTCTCCATTCACTTCAAATTGAGATACTTTATCTATCTCACTTAATGATCTGTTTCCAAGTTTTTGTGCTGTTTGCACATCTAATAGTGGAAAATCTCTTGCTTCTTCAACAGTCGAAATACTCTGAATTTCATCTCCGAAGTTTCCTTCTTCAATTTCAATTAAATTAGAGTATTTAACTGCATTAACCATTTTAGATGAAGCAATTGCTCCAATTATTCCAATTAGAACTATAATAGCAACTATAAGTGCTATTATTCCTGATGGAATGGAAGTATCTTCTATTACATAATCAGCAATCCCAAATGATATGACTGCAAAGATTCCAACAACTATCCAATACCACCAAAAACCTCCTGACCGTATGTTCCATGCAGGTAAACAGAGCCAGTTTAAAAAAACTGCAAAAATGATTGTTATAACTCCTGCCACAATCCGACTTACTACACTACTTGTTTCAATTCTCATAAAATCCTCCTTCTAGGCATAGCCTTGAATTAATAAAATATAATAGGTACATAAATAAATTATACTATATATTGACATAAATTTCAATTTTTATAAAAATCCTCTTTAGTATAAAGCTTAAGAATTACCGAAAAAATAGAAAAGAGCAGTAATTACTTACTACTCTTGTTTGATGAACTGCCGCCACTACTGCTGTCTGCTTTCTGGTCGCTGTAATACGAACAGAATATCATGAGAACAGTATTTTCGTCTAACTCACATCCATCATATATTCTAACGGTAAAATCGTTAAAAAATAATTTTGAATAAAAGTCAGCGATTATATTGCCATCCATATCATACATTTCACCTTTTGTGTTGAACATATTGAATGATACTTCAGCAACTTGTTCTTCATCTGCATTGTAGATGTCGTATGATTCTCCAAAGAAATCAACTAACCCCACCATTTCAGCAGTTACAGTATCTCCTACATTAATAGAATGAGAATCCTGTGCTATAAAATGGTAAGCATCACCTGCATAGGCAATTTTGTTGTCTTCTAAATCATACATTGTCAGGGGATCTGTTATAAATCTAAAAAGATTTCCTCTGACTTTAACAAAGTCTTCTCCTTCTTTGTCAATATCAATCTTTGTTGAAAGACTGATACTTTTGACATCACATTGATATTCTGTGTGTGGTCCTTTGGCTTCTGAATTGCCAGATGTGATAAAAGCTACCACAGCCACAACAGCAATTATGATAACAACTGCTAATACAACAATACTCCGTCTAAAACTCTTCATCATGATAAATACCTCCATTTTTTAGTATCATTTTATAAACTACATTATTGTATTAACCTTAATTATACCATATTTTCACTTAATTTTCAAATTTTCGTTTGTTTTTGGAAAATAATATTTTATATATTAAAATAAGACTTTCTCTTGAATTCATTTTGAATTTGTAATCTTATCTAAAATATGCTATTATTAAAGCATCTATTCGTAGCTATGCGAATCAAAAACAAAATAGTAGGTTGCAAATTTCCAGATTATAATTATAAGGAGGAATTTTACTTATGCAAAAATTACAACTAACAGTCTTAACATCAGAAGATTTAAAAAGACGGTATGATGCTTTAAAGAACACTAACATAGCTCGATTTACAAATGAAGCAATACAAAAAGGATATTCAATTGGAATATTGCATTATGACGGTTTAAGTGAAGATGATGCAAGTAATTGGCTTGAATATGCTAAAAATGTAATTGCTATCAATTTTGAAGGACAAAGATATAAAATTGGAGCATTTACAGATTTGTCTGAAGTTTGCAAAAACAAATTGTATTTTTCATTTAAAACAAAAAAAGGTGTTCAAATTGCTCACAGTCTTTCAGGTTGTGATTCAGAAGGTTTTATATACAATTGTTAAATGAAACCTAAAACAGACATGGAAAGTTACAAAACAATTCTATGTCTGTTTTTAAATTATTTCGATATTTTTTAATAATTTCAGTCTAAAAACTACATTGATTTTTCGATTAATTTATCTAAAAATACAGCAACACCATTTTCATCATTAGATAATGTGATTTCATCAGCCTTTTCTTTAACAATATTTATTGCATTATCAACAGCCACTTTATATCCTACTTGTTCAAACATTGATAAATCGTTTATATCATCACCAATAGCAATAGTTTCTTCTTTTTTTATATTTAAAATTTCCAATAATTTTTTTACTGCATTTCCCTTGTTTGAATCTATGTTTGCAACATCACAATATATGGTTTTATCATCTTTAAACTTATCATCTAATAAACTTTTATGCCTATTCTTTATTTCTACATTTTCTACTGCTTCAATTTTAGGCACTAACTTTTTTATTTTATCAAAATTACTATCTGCAATAGTACATTGAACAATATCATTTTTATATGCAAATTCTTTTATATCTTCTTCTAATTTCTTTTCTTGATCTGGATGTTTTACTTTATTTACAACTCTTCCTTCTCCAACATTCATAATAAATCTTATATCTTCTGGATTTGCAATTTCATATAATTTTATTATAGCTTCTTTGTCCATTTTATTAACATATAAAATTTTGTTTTGTTCATAATCATATATGTTTCCACCATTTGATGTAATAATATATTTACTTGCAAAGCATTTTCTACTGATTTCTTCTGTGTATTTTCTTGGTCTTCCAGAACATAATATAACTAATATTCCTTTTTCACTTACTCTTTTTATTGTTTCTATTGTGTTTTCTGACAAATTTCTATTACTATCTCTTAATGTTCCATCAATATTTATAAATATTGCTTTTACCATACCCTCCAGCTCCTTAATCTATTTTAACCATGTTATTATTCTTTGTTTACCATTTTATAGTATGTTATTAAATCAGATGTTCCAAATCCTATTCTATTAAGTGTATTTTTCATCATATCATTTTCTATTCCTACTAAATCTGTAATAAAATTACAGTCTTTTTCATTTTTTTCAAGTTCATTTAACAATGCCTTAAATACTCCTTGTCCTCTAAATTCACTCTTTATATATGCCTGTGATAAGTATATTCCTTTTCCGCAATTAGCCCAATAAATATATGAATATAATATCATACCAGCAATTTTCCCATCAATTTCTGCAATAACTAATTTACAAATCTTATCTTCAAATAAATCTTTATCAATTCTTGATTCAAATGTACTATCATTTAATCCAGACAAAACATTTATTTCCTTGTTTGCCTTTAATATAAAATCTCTATCTTTTAACTCTGCATCTCTAAAAATCATACAATACACCTCTATTATTTCTAAAATTTGTGAATACAACTTCTTATCTTTTCTTTTTGCTCTTCAAAATTAAATTTTGTTACAGGTATTCTACCTATCATATCCATATTCATAAAATGATTTAATGTATCAAATTCTCGTAATGTATTTTCCGTACCATTTCCACTTCCACCTGCACAAGCAATTGAGATGAATTTTTTTCCTTTAATTTTTGAGTTATCATTAAAAGCATCACATCTTTTCAATCTATCAAAAAATGTTTTAGCACTTTCACTCATTTCCCAAAAATAAACTGGCGTTATAAAAATATATCCATCATATTCTTTCATTATATTATAAATTTCATTAAAGTCATCATCTATAATACATTTATGTTCTTCAAGGCAAATCCCCCAACCTCTTTTTCCACAAGCCATACATTTTTTAATATTTTTGTAATTCATACATATATGTTTAGATTGTATATTTTTCTTATCCAACTCATTTATACATTCGTCTACACAAGCAAAAGTTAATCCTTTCTTATTTGGAATATAACTATCTTCATTTACTTTATTTGCACTAAAACTTAAAATTAAAACTTTCATATGAACCTCCAATTTAATTTTATTAGATATTTTATCTATAACAATGTAAATGTTATCTCCTATATTGTCCAATCTAAAAAACTACTTATATGCCAAGCATTTATTCCTTTTTTCTCTGCTTCTCTTAAAATTGTAATGACATCATCTACAAATATTACTTCGTCTAGTGGAATATTATTGCTTTTACAATATTCTAAAATCGTATCTGCTTTAGATTCATTTTCGTAAATTGGAAATACTCTTTTAGTAATACTTGGATAATATATGTCTAGCCATTTTTCCTTATCCTTCATTTCTTTTTCATTTATACAATGACTCATGATAATATTTTCTTTAGCACCACATTCTTCTATTACTTTTTGCATATGTTTAGATGGTTTTCTTTCTAGAAATATTCCATCTTCTATTTCTTGTAACGACATCCCACTATTTGTTCCTTCTGGATCTCCTACATGATTATTGAATCTATATGGTGCTAGTGTCCCATCTATATCCCAAAATATATATTTATCTTTTGTATCAGCCTTTGTTAATGTAGATTTTAAATTAAACTGCACTTATCTCTTCCTCCTAGAATTTTATTTTACAAATGTCTTAAAGAATTTATCAAAAAATTCTATGTCTTTTAATGCTTCAGGATGCCATTGAACACCTACTATGTTTCCATATTCTATTGCTTCTATTATTCCATCTTCACTTGTTGCTGTTACTTTAAAATTATTAGCTAATTTTCTTACAGCTTGTCTATGGAATGAGTTTATTTCTATATCTTCTTTTTGATAAACACTATATAAGAAGGAATCTTGTGTAATTTTAGCTTTATGCTTACTATTATCTTCTAACTGATGATTTAATACATTTTGGTTTAAATCTCCTCCAAAATATACATTTAATGTTTGCATACCACCACATATTCCTAAAATAGGCTTTTTAGCTTTTACAAATAAATCTATTACTTCTTTATCTAGTTTATATTCATCATATTTATATTCCTTACCTGGGAATGGTACATCATTATAATATTTAGGATCTACACCTATTGCACTACCTGGTAATATCAAAGCATCACACATACTTTCAATTTCTTCTATATTTATTCTTGATAATATTGGTATAATCAAAATATTTAATACATCAAACATTTCTCTAAATGGGTAATCTATGGTATATCTTTTGTTAAATGGATAATCTTCTTCATAATCTTCTAATCTTCCAACTATTGCAACTTTCATAACTTCTTTCTCCTTCTTAAACTTTACTTTATATACTATTTTACAAATGTATTAAAAAATTCACCAAATAATTTTGTATCATACATTGCTTCAGGATGCCATTGTACTCCTAATATATTTCCATTTTCAATTGCTTCAATTACACCATCTTTACTTACTGCTGTAACTTTAAAATTCGGAGCTACATTTTTAACAGATTGTAAATGATAAGTATTTACTTCCATATTTTCAGTATTATATACTTTGTATAAAAATGAATCTTTCTTTATTTCTATTTCATGTTTATCTATATTATACTTTTTAAATGAATGATTTGGTATTGATTGATTTAAAGTTCCTCCAAATATTACATTTAGTTCTTGTATTCCAGCACATATTCCTAAAATGGGTTTACCTGCTTTATTAAATATTTCTACTGCTTTTTTTACAAATGGAAATTCATCAAATGTGTCATATGCTTTTTCTTTTATTGGC
>CALXZS010000063.1 GCA_944393305.1 uncultured Clostridia bacterium
AATTATTTATGTATTTTACCATACTTTTCCATATTAAGCAAGTATAATCGTATGACAAATTACGGCATTTTTCGACAAAAACAAGTGGTATAACCACATTGCTTGCATTTTCCAATATTTCGTAGTACAATATTATCATAAATTTTATGTAGAAAGGAGATTTTTATGAACAAATATTATGTTACCACTCCTATATATTACCCAAGTGGCAAATTTCATATTGGAAATTCATATCCAACAGTACTAGCTGACTTTTTAAAAAAGTATAAAACACTTCAAGGATATGATACATTCATGCTAACTGGTAATGATGAACATGGTCAGAAAATTGAGGATACAGCAAAAGGACTAAATATGTCTCCAAAAGAATATGTAGACATTCAAGCAGATAATGCAAAAAAATTATGGGCTAAAATGAATATTAATTATGATAAATTTATGAGAACTACTGACGAATATCACATAAAAGCAGTTCAACAAATATTCGAAAGATTTTTAAAACAAGGTGATATTTACAAAGGTGAATATGAAGGATGGTATTGCAAACCATGTGAATCATATTTTACTGAAACACAATTAGTAGATGGAAAATGCCCTGATTGTAACAGAGATGTTATTAAAATGAAAGAAGAAGCATATTTCTTTAATATGAAAAAATATGCTGATAGATTATTAAAATACTATGAAGAACATCCTGACTTTATTGTTCCAGAATACAGAAAACAAGAAATGATAAATAATTTCATAAAACCTGGTTTGGAGGATTTATGTGTTACCAGAACATCTTTTGATTGGGGAATTAAAGTTACAAGCGACCCTAAGCATGTAATATATGTTTGGCTAGACGCTCTTACAAATTATATTACTGCTCTTGGTTACTATTCTTCTGATGATTCTTTATTAAAAAAATATTGGCCAGCAGATGTTCATTTAGTTGGAAAAGATATCGCCAGATTTCATTTAATTTATTGGCCTATTTTCTTAATGGCATTAGATTTGCCTTTACCAAAGCAGATATTTGTACACAACTGGTTTGTAATGAAAGATGGTAAAATGTCTAAATCTAAAGGAAATGTAATTTATCCAGAGCAATTAATAGATAGATATGGTTTAGATGCTACAAAATACTTCTTGTTAAGAGAAATGCCAGTTTCTCAAGATGGTATGTTCTCTCCTGAAAGTTTTGTTGAAAGATACAACTATGAATTATGCAATGATTTAAGTAATTTACTAAATAGAACAGTATCAATGGTTAATAAATATTTTGATGGTAATGTTCCTGAATATGTTGGAACTCCAAATGAAGTAGATAGTGATTTAGAAAAATGTTCTGAAGATGTTATTAATAAATTTACTAAATTAGTAGATGAATTTGAAATTGCAAATAGTATTCAAGAAATATGGAACTTTGTATCAAGAACAAATAAATATATTGATGAAACTTCTCCTTGGATTTTAGCCAAAAATGAAGAAGACAAAGAAAAGTTACAATCTTGTATGTATCACTTAGTTGCTAATCTAAGAGAAATTGCAATTTTAATAAATCCTTTTATGACTGAAACATCTGAAAATATATTAAGACAACTTGGATTTTCTAACCAAATTACTTGGGACAGCTTAAAAGAATATAAGGACTTAAAAAATATTAAGGTTATAGAAAAAGGTGAACCAATGTTCATGAGATTAAATGCAGAAGAAGAAATTCAATATATTAAAGATTTAATGAAAAGATAATTGTCAAAAGCTGTTTTTGGGAGGTGTCCCCAAAAACAGCTTTACACTATATATTATCTTTCCTAATCGTCTCTATTATATTTTGTTTATTTATTTTATTTAATGAATATCTCATTATAGTTCCAATTAGTACAAATACCACAATTATTGATACAATAGTTGGTAGCCATGGAAATTTATATGGCATATCTATTCCCTGGCTAAATGCCAAATATAAAAGATATGAACCTATTGCTCCTAATGGCACACCAATTAGTATTGCTTTTGTACCGTAGAAAATACTTTCCAATCTTATCATTCTATTAAATTCTTTTTTTGTCATTCCTATTGATTTTAAATTTGCAAATTCTTTACTTCTTAAATTCATGTTGCTTGTTATTGTATTAAATATATTTGTTATTCCAATCAATGAAATTACAATTATAAAACCATATAAGAATATTGCAATTATTAATATCAAAGAATTTTGACTTTTTACTTCTGTTTCTATATTATACAAATTTATAGTAGGATAATTATTTTTTATTTCTTGCTCCAAATTTCCTGCATCTTGTGCATTTATATACATTAAATTTATAATCCAATCATATTTTTCAATAAATTCATCACTTACAATCATTATACCATTTATAGATGTTGATTCTTCTTGCCCCATAGGTTTTATATTAGTAAGTGTTGCTATTTCAAGTGTTATAGGAGTTTCATTTTCGCCATTAATAATAGATGCTTCTACTGTATCGCCATTTTTGAAATCATATATTTCTCCAACTTCTTTTTTATAGTTTCCATCATCATCATAAACATATTTAACATAATCATCTATCCAAATTATTTTATCTTTTGCATAATCGTAATTTAACCCAACATCTTTTAAATATCTTTGATATTCTTCTTCTCCCAAAGAATAAATTGTTGTATATGCAATATTATTATCTTCTTCATTATCTAAATAACTATTAACAAATTTTTCTCCATCTTCGGTATATTTCAAATTTCTTTTATCTAATTTCAAATTTAAAACTCTTGAAATTGAATATTCTTTTATGCCTTCTAATTTTGCAATTTGATTATATATTTCAAATACTTCACTTTTATCTTTACTTTCTCCGGTTGCATTTATTGAAATATTGTATTTTATTTCACTATATGTTACATTTGATACTTCAAATCCGTATTGCACTAAAGATGTTACCGATATGAATATTGTTATACTTACAATTAGTGATATAACTGTTGTTCTATATTTTTTCTTATTCCTCTTCAAATTTTTATATGCAACTGTACCACCTATTCCAAATAATTTTTTTATTATCTTTGGAGATTTTACTTTTTTTCTTTTTATTTTTATATCTTCATTACTTCTTATTGCATCAATAGGAGATACTTTTGAAGCTCTTCTTGCTGATGATATACAAGAAAAATAAATAGTGATTCCCGCTAAAATTATTGAGAAAATTATAGCAAGTATTGGTATAGAAAATACAAAATTAAAGTCTTCTGATATATTTTTCATTAGAGTATTTAATACTAATGATAATATAATATTAACTATAATTCCTAATAATATTCCAAGTGGTATACCTATAACGCCCAATATAAATCCTTCAAATAGTACATTCTTTTTTATTTGCTTTTTGGTTGCTCCAATTGATGAAAGCATTCCATATTGTCTGGTTCTTTCTGTAATAGATATTGCAAAACTATTTCTTATAACAAATACACTTGATATTATTATTATTACAAGTACGATTATTCCTACTAAATATAGCATTCTCATATATGAATTATTAAGACCAACACCTTCAAAATTCAATAATGATGTATTAAACATTAAACCATATTTACTTCCTAATGTTTCTGGTTCTTCTCCATATACAAGCTCATCTAACCCCATATACAAATCTGCTTTTTGCTCTTCTACATCCATTCCTAAAATACTGCATGTTACTTCTCTATAATTTTTTAATGCCTCTTTATTATATTTTACAAATATATTTGCTTTACTTTCAATATTAGTAGTATCCAAAAATGTTATTACTGTATATCCGGGCGCTGTATATGGTTCTAAATCATAGTTTAATCTACTCATTATACCTACTATTTTGTATTCTTTACTGTGCTTTTTTTCTAAGTGCTCATCTTCTGTATATATATCATCTTGATTTAATTCTTTTCCATCTAAAACTCTTTTTGAAACATCAAAATTTATAGTTTGCCCTACTTCTAAATCAACTTCACCATTATTTATTATACTCTGGCTAATTATAATTTCATTAGTATTTTGTGGAAGTCTACCTTCTACTAAATTAAAAGGCATCTTTTCTAAACCTGCTGAATCATAAGCTACAATATTCACATATGGTTTATCTGGATTGGTACTACCATTTAAATATGCATAACCTAAGTTTGAAGACAAAAAATATTCCTCTACATTTCTATTTTTCTCTATATATGAAAGTTCAGAAGTTGGAACTTCTTCAAACTCAGCATGAAAGTCACCATAAGTATCTATTGAATATTGTTTTAGCGTACTTTGCCCACTTGTTACCATTCCTGCAACAACAGTTATAAGTGCAGTAGATAAGATTATTCCTATTATTGTAACTAGAGTTCTTTTTTTATTTAATTTTAAGCTTTTTATTGTAAGTTTATTAAGGATTTTCATTAATGCACCTCCTTAATAATCTTTCCATCTTCTATTGTAAGCACTCTATCCGCTTCGTTTGCAATTTCTTTATTATGAGTAATCATAATAATTGTTTGTTTATATTTTTTATTTGTCATTTTTAATAATTCAACAATTTCATCACTAGATTTTGAATCTAAGTTACCTGTTGGCTCATCTGCCAATATTATTGCTGGATTATTTATAAGAGCCCTACCAATTGAAACCCTTTGTTGTTGTCCTCCTGAAAGTTCATTAGGTAAGTGATCCTTTCTATTCTCTAATTTTAATGTTTTTAATAATTCATTCAATCTTTCTTCATCTACTTTATTTCCATCCAAATCACATGGCAGTGTAATATTTTCTACTACATTTAAAATAGGAATTAAATTATAAAATTGATATATAATCCCTACTTGTCTTCTTCTAAAAATAGCTAAATTATCGTCATTTAAAGTATATATATCTTTTCCATCAACATATACTTTTCCAGATGTAGGTCTGTCAACTCCTCCTAATAAGTGTAATAATGTAGATTTACCGCTTCCAGAACTACCTACAATGGCCAAAAACTCTCCTTTTTGAACAGAAAAACTCACATTATCCACTGCTATTACTTCATTTTCACCTTTTCCGTATTTTTTAGTTAAATTTTCTACTCTCAAAATTTCCATAAATAACATTTCCTTTCATTAAATTTAACTCTATTATACAGAGTAAAAGTGACTTTAAAATGACTATTATTTCATCCATCTAATTTTAAAGGTCGTTCCCTCACCTTTCACAGAATAGCAATTTATAGAAGCTTTTTGATTTTCCAAAATAGCTTTTGCTAAAGCAAGCCCTATTCCAAAACTATTTTCTCCAGAATTTTTGCCTTTATAAAATCTTTCAAAAATATGTTTTAAATCCTCTTCTTCTATTCCCTCGCCTTCATCTCTTATCTCTAATTCAGTATACATATTTGTATTTTTGGCTTTTATGTATATATTTTTTTCTTCCATTGTATGTTCAACACAATTTTTCAAAATATTAGTTATTGCTTCTAAAGTCCAGTTATAATCTGCAATTATATAACACTCTCCATCTATACTCTTTACTATATTTTGCTTTTTTATTTCAATTGGTATTTCTAGGTTTTCTATCATATTATTTACTATGTCATCCATTTTTATTTTTTGTTTATTAAATTTTACAGCTTCTGCATCTAACTTAGATAATTTTAGTAAAGATATTGTTAAGAAATTAATTTTTTCTACTTGTCTACTTATTTCAAATAAAAACTTTTGCTTTGTACTTTCATCCATGTTCGTATTGTCTTTTATTTCATCTAGCATAATAGTCATTGAAGTCAATGGAGTCTTTATTTGATGAGATATATCTGATAAACTTGTAGCTAAATTTCTTTTATCTTTTTCAGAATTTTCAGCTTGCTCTTTTAACATTAATGTTATTTTATACAATTCATTTCGTAAATTAGTAAGTTCATCCTCTGTATTTTCTTTAATTTTTAATTCATAATTTTTATTATTTATTTGCTGAATATATTTTGTTATATTTCCTAATTCTCTTTTCTTTTTATATTTATATATTAAAAAGAAAGTTATCATTAATATAGCTAAAATAGCAATTATTGAACAATTTAATATAATGCTTTCTGTATATATAGATTCTAAATTTAGGATTGCTGTATCATTTTCTTGTATGCCATACTTTTCTAATAAATCTTTTACATCTTCTTCTACATTTTCCTCTCCATTTAACAATGAGGCAATTTCCTCATCTGTAACATCTGGGTATTTTTCTTTTATTCTTCCAATTAGACCATAAACCATTTCATTATATTCATTTTTATATTTATTGTATTCATAATTTGTAGCAAATCCAACCGACAAAATACCTAAAATTATGCATATCACCCAAATAATAATACTACTCTTTTTCATCATCTACTCTATATCCTATTCCTCTCACTGTTTTTATAAATTTTCCTTCACTATCTCCTATTTTTTCTCTTATACGCTTTATATAAACGGTTAAAGTATTATCATTAACAAAATTTCCAGCAACATCCCATATTTTATCTAAAAGCATTTCTCTTGTTACTAATTTATTTTTATTACTAAATAACATCAACAATATTTTATATTCTAAGCTTGTAAGTTCAATATTTTTTTCATTATACTTTACTTCTCTATTTTCTGTATCAATTATAATTCCATTACATTCTATAAAATTTTGTGGAATTTTATTATATCTTCTAAGAACTACTTTTATTCTAGAAATTAATTCTCTAACTTTAAAAGGTTTTACAACATAATCTTCTGCACCTAAATCCAAACCTTTTACTATATTAAATTCTTCATCTCTTGCTGTTAAAAATATTACTGGTACATTAGTATCTTCCTTTATTTCTTTAAATAAATCAAAGCCATTGCCATCTGGAAGTGTAATATCTAGTAATATTAAATCATATTCTTTTTCATTTCTTGCTTGCTTAATATTTTTTGCTACTTTTACTTTAAATTTCTCTTGTTCTAATGCATATTTCAATCCCATTATTATAGTTTCACTATCTTCAACCAATAAAATTGTAAACATATTACCTTCCTTTCTTTGCATAAAATATAAGTCCCAGACTAATTAAGTCTGGGGTTCTTTATTTATGCTGTTTCCTTAGCTTCTGTTTTTTCTCTTTTAACCTTTTTTGGTTTTTCTTTTTTATTTTCATCAATTACGATTACTGGCTTTTCCAATCCTTCTACTGTTGCCTTTGTTATTACACATTTTGCAATTTTTGGATTTGATGGTATTTCATACATTACATCACGCATTGTTTCTTCCATTATTGAACGTAAGCCTCTCGCTCCTGTTTTTCTTTCTATTGCTTTATCTACGATTGCTTCTAATGCGTCATTTTCAAATTCAAGTTCAACACCATCTAAGTCTAGTAATTTTTTATATTGTTTTACTAATGCATTTTTTGGTTTTGTCATTATTTCTATTAATGCATTTCTATCTAATTCTTTCAATGTTGCTATTATTGGAAGTCTTCCAACAAATTCTGGTATTAAACCAAATTTAAGTAAGTCTTGAGGAAGCATTTGACCATATATTTGGTATTTGTCTACTTCTTTTTCACTTTGTATTTTTGCACCAAATCCTATTTCTTTTCTTCCTATTCTTTCTCCAATAATTTTATCCAATCCCTCAAAAGCTCCTCCACAAATAAATA
>CALXZS010000064.1 GCA_944393305.1 uncultured Clostridia bacterium
ACGGATTATTAGTCCGCAGGATTTTAAGTCCTGTGCGTCTACCAGTTCCGCCATATCTGCATATCACATTTTCTTGCGACATGTATTATTATAATACTAACTACATCGTCTTGTCAAGTACATTTGCAATATTTTTAAAAATAAAAGATGGACTTTTCATCCATCTTTATATGAATTCATATATTTATATCATATATAAATTATTTCTTATTATTATTAACTAAATCTTTTAAAGCTTTTCCTGCTTTGAAAACTGGAGCTTTGCTTGCTGGAATCTTAATTTCTTCTTTAGTTTGTGGATTTCTTCCCTTTCTAGCTGCTCTTTTTCTTACTTCGAAAGAACCAAAGCCTACTAATTGTACTTTGTCTCCTTTAATTAAACTTTCTGTAATAACATCGATAAATGCATCTAAAGAAGCTTCAGCATTCTTTTTTGTTTCTCCTGTCTTAGCAGCTACTGCCGCAATTAATTCAGATTTGTTCATTTTTTATTACCTCCTATAAAGAACGAATGTGTAGACTAACTCTCGAATCTACTATTACTAATATTCTTCAAAGAATGACAAAATCCTTCTTTTTTTAGGCACTTTTTTCTTTGTAATCTTTGAGGCTGTAAGGTTTTACAAGTTCGGTATATAAAAAATGCGTATAAATAGCCTATTTTACAGATTTTCTTTATTTTTATTTTTTCTGAAATTTTGCCTTTTTTTGGCTAAATGACAGCATTTTTAGCTGTTTTATATCTATTATTTTTAATAAAATTAATAAAATTATATAAATTATTATTCCTATCAATATGCTTATTATTAGACTTATTTTTGCATTAATTTTTAATGCCATTATAAAATATATAATTTTTGATATGATTATAAAAATTATAGTTGAAAATACCAATTTTATAATATTACTCTTTTCTAATTTTATTTCAATTGCTTTTTTCAAATAAATATATCCAACCATAGTTACAACTATATGTGAAATTAAACTTGATATTGCTGCTCCATTTATTCCCCCTATCACAATATTCATAGGTATTAATATTTTATTTAATATGTATTTAACTAATACTCCTAATGTTATTGATATTATTGGAACTTTATTGTTTCCTATTCCTATTAATACACCTCTAATCGTTTGTTCTATTGCTATAAAAATTATAGAAATGGAACTTATCTGTAAAATTACTTCTCCTGCTGATGCATTTGGAAATAGTAATTTTAGTATTGAATCTGAAAAAAAGCAAAATACAGCAGTTGATGGAAGTGCTATAAGCAAACCAACTAATAGTGATAAATTTATTCTTTGAGATACTTCACTTAGTTTTTGTCTTGACCTTGCAGCTGCAATTCCTGGAACTAAGGCAGTTGACACAGTTCCACTAAATGATAACGGAAAATTTATTAATGTATCTACTTTTCCATTTAATATTCCATATTGAATTTTTGCTTCCTCATAACCTATTTTCGATTGCAAACCATCTATTATTGTTGTAGAATCGATATTTCTTCCAATAGTTCCTATAAATGGTGCAAGTGACATTGGAACTGCTGTGAATATTATTTCTTTTATTATTTTAAGTGTTCTAACAGGTTTATAATTAACACTAATTCTAATTTCATATCTTATTTCTGAAAATTCTTTTCTAAAAAATTTATATAAATAGCCAAATTCAATTATATTGGCAATAGTAGTAGCTAAATTTGCCATTGAAGCAATTATTGCCGTATTAGTTATTTTACTGATTACTGTTGATATTTCTATTATTAATATTGTTATAAAAGTTTTGGTGAGTTGGTCATAACTTTGTGCTTTTGCTGTTACACTCATCTTTTCCCTTCCATTGAAATATCCTTTATATACGGAAATTATTGATACTAAGAATATTGATGGAGAAAGTGCTATTAAAGATAATTCTACTTCTGGCATGCCTATTACATTATTTGCTATTGTTTTAGACATTGCAAATAAAAAATAACTCCCTATTATTCCTATTATAGAAAATAATATTAAAGATACTTTAAATATTTTATATGCACCTTTATGGTCTCCCACCGCCACTCTTTCTGCAACAAGCTTTGAAATTGCACTAGGTACACCTATTGATGTTATACTTAATAACAGTGAGTACACTTGAAAAGCAGCACTTGTTATTGCATTACCCTCATCTCCAAATTCTCCCTTATTTGTTAGATATAACTTATATATTAAACCTAATATTTTGACAATAACTTGTGAAGCCATTAGTGCTACAATACTTTGAAAAAATGTTTCCTTCTTTTTACTCATATTTTACCTTTCTATTTTTAAATTTATATGTTATAGTTCAGCAATATATACTTAGAAAAGCAAATAATAATAACTATTAAACTATATAATTTATATGGTTATAATTCACAGCTTTTATTTAATTCTCAGCTTTAATATATGTTCTTGAGCATTTCAAGTGAGCATAGGCGACGTAGGAGCGGAGCGTAACGTGCGAGCGCTGAGCGAAGCGAACCGCGAAGTGAAATGTGAAAGAATGTATATTAAAGCTTAAAACAATTTATTTAAGCTGTGAATTGTAATTTTATATGCTTATATTTTGAAAAAATTCCTTGAAAACTCTTGTTTTTTTCTCCATTTTGTAGGATAATATAGGTATTAGAATATTGCCTTTGAAAGGATTTTAATATGAAAGTTTTAGATAAATTTTTGAAATGGCTTAAAACTGATAGAAATACTTTTTTTACATATGTTTTATCATTATTAACCATTTTTATTTTAATAGATAGAATTACAGAATTTTTATTAATAGTTTTTACAGGAGTAGCTTCTACATATTGGGGACCTATAACATATGCAATTGCTTTACTTTGTCCTATATTTGCATTTTTGTTTTCTGGTTCATCAAAATTTATAAAATGTGATGATGATAAACTAAAATGGTTTTATGCATATTGCATTTCTTTATATATAATTTGTATGACAATGCTTACAGAATGGATAAATGCAGCTATCTGGGTTGGTTTATTATCTCTTCCTGGTTATGTCGAAATTGCAACTAACCTTTCTTACTTAATTAGACCTGCATTATCTTCAATAGCTATCTATTTACCACTTACTACTGCAAGTTTTCTATTTAAGAAATTATTTACAGGAGTTAATGATTCAAAAGATTTAACAGATTCTATTTTTGATTATGATGGTATTAATTTATCCGATAAAAGTGTTGGTTGGGGACAGTATACAAATGAAATTTTCCTTGGAACTGATAAAGACCATGGTAATGCAGTAAAAATTCCTGAATCAAAAAGATTTGAATCAACTTTAGTTGTTGGTATATCTGGTTCTGGAAAGACTTCATTAATTTTCGAACCTTGGGTAGCTCAAGATATTGATAAAAAATATTTTTTTAAAGAATCTGGTAAGGCTATGGCTTTTGCAGCTTTAAAAACTGGGCTTGCTACTTTAAATGCACCATATGATAATGATTATATAAACTCTAATTTTAGGCTTAATATGCTAAAACCTGTTGAGTCAAGAATTTCTCTTTATAAATCTTATATGAAAAAACTTATATATGCAGAGTCTGGTTCAAATATTATATACAGAGACTTAGGTATTACATACATGGCTCCAGATTATGAAACAGTAGGTAAAATAAAAAATGTAGCAGATAATTTTGGAATTCCAGTTAATTTAATAGACCCGGACTCTCCTGCATCTGTTGGTTTAAATCCTTTTGCTTTAGGAGACGCCACTCAGACATCAATTGCTATATCTACTGTTCTAAAAGGGTTATATTCAGATAGAAACCCTGAATTAGAAAGTGCTTATAGAGAAAATTTAATTAGTCAAATTCTTGAAAATTTAACTATATTATTAAAAGTTATTTACCCTAAAATGAATGAAGGTAAATTACCAAACTTAGAGGATATGTTTAAGTTTTTAAGTAATTTTGAATTAATTGAAAAAATGTGTAAAATATTAGAAAGTGACCCTGAACTTGCAGAAGAGTATGCTATGCAAATTAGTTATTTTAAGAAAAACTTTTATGCTGATAGTCCTAATATGGCTGAGATGGAAAAGGTAGTTGCTATTCCAATTGCTCAATTAGATACTCTTTTACGTTATCCAGGAGTTAGAAATATTTTATGTAATAGAACTAATAACTTAAATTATGATGAACTATTAGAAAATGGTGGCGTTACTTTAGTTTGTACTAGAAGAGGTGATTTAGGAGAATCTGCTCATAAAGCTTTTGGTCTTTTCTTCCTTCTTCTTATGCAATATTCAGTATTAAGAAGACCTGGTAATGAAAGTACACGTATACCTCACTTCTTATATGTTGATGAGTTTTCGGATTTCATTTGTCCTGCAACAGAACCTATGTTTACAATTTACAGAAAATATAGAATTGCTACTGTTGTATCTGCACAAACATTGGATCAATTGAAAAGACATGGTGAAAAATTAGGAAATATTATTATTTCAAACTGTGCTAATAAAATAGTATTTGGTAATAACTCTCCTGAGGATAATGAATGGTGGTCTAAAGAGCTTGGTGAGAAAAAGGATTGGTCTTTCAAGAATGATTATGATACAGCTAAAGGAGAATATGCACCTAAATTAGGAGATATTAAATACGGCTATAAATTAAAATATCAACCAGGTAAAGTTCAATCTCTTAAATTTAAAAATTGTATGTATAAATTAAGAGATATTAAAGGTAAATATATTAATGGTACTGCTAAATTAGATTTCTTACCTTCTAAATACAAAGAAAAACAAAGTATAAAAACATATAATTTTGCTAAATTTACAAGTGGAATTGCTGAAGGCGAAGAAAAGAAACCTAAAAGAATTAGTTTAAAAAATTCTCATTTTTCAGATGATGAAACAGAGACAGACCCAATTAAAATAGATACTTCAAATACTAATTTCTTAATGAATAATGATGATGCTATCACTTATACATTTAGAAAAGGTAAAAAAAATAACTAATTATATTGTTATGCAAAAAGGGTTGCCATTCGGCAACCCTTTCTTGTTTAATTTTTTATCCTAATATTTTTGCTTCTACATTCTTCTTTTTGTATTTTCCATTTTCTTGCACAAATTCAAATAAGCTTTTATCTAGTTTATCTTTATTTTGCTCTAAGTCTGTTGTAAAGTAGAACTTTATTTTATCAATTGATAGATTATTTATTATTAGTTCTTTGAATACTTCAGCCATATGCATGTCATCTTCACATACAAATATCAATTGAGGAATTGAACCATATCCTGAATCTCCTGGTGCAAAGTTATCATAAAATTCTTTCCATTGTTTCATTCTATCTATTAATTGTGTTTTCCATTCTGCATTTCTTCTAATAACTTCATATACAAAATCCACAGTTTTTCCACCAATTCCAAATTTTACATTTGCTATTGGTTTAAATGTTTTTCCTGTTGCTTTATTTGCTATTGCTGGTTTTAATGTATATGAAACAACATTTTTTGATTTTCTTAAATATGCTATAACAATTTGATTTCCAGATAATTTTTTCTTTATCATTTCTACTGGTTTAGCATTATCTGTTGGTTGCCATTTACATTCTATTTCCCTTGAATTTAACAAATATTTTCCCATCTTTTCCATGCAATATACTCTATATATTCCGCTTCCTTCTTTAGCTAAAAAATAATATCTAGTTAATATTTTGCATTTTATTAGTTGTTCTAACTTATTGTTTAATTTGTCTTGTGATGGTACATCTGCTTTTTCTAATTGAAGTAATTGAAATAGTTGTCTTGATGTTAAAAATTCGAATTTGTTTATTAATTCTAATATTTTAAAATGAATCTCATTAAGATGTCCAAGATTGAATTTTTGTATAATTTGATTCATTGATACATATCCATCTTTTCCATCAAATACTTTTATTTCTCCTTCTCTCATTGCAAATGGTGATACTTTTGTTTTTATTTCACTGTCTTCTACCATTTATTTACCTCCTACAAAAATTATTTTGTCAGTTTCCAGCTTTTGCTGGTTCAACAATAATATTATATCACATTACTTCACATAATGCAATCCATTTTATTTTATCACTAACTTCACTTTTTCTTTTTCTGGTATTATTTTTTTTATATACACATTTACATTCTGTCCATATTCTATTCCTTTTTGGTATTCTGCCATTCCAACTAAGTTTGGTTTTAATTCTATAAATATTCCTTTATTACCTTTTGCAATTTCTCTTGCAATACCTGTAACAGTTTGTCCTTCTTTAAAATATTTTATATTATCTTGCCAAGTTCCTAAAAATTCTTTATAACTTAAATTTATCTTATGTTCTTCTTTATTTATTGATTTTATTAAAACTGGTATTTTTTGACCTATTTTTAATCTTTCTGCTGGAGTTTTCATTCTTGCTTTTGAAATATCTTCAATATGTATTAAACCAACTATACCTCCATCTATTTCAACAAAAGCTCCATATGGTTTTATATTTTTGACCACTCCATACACTTTTTCTCCAATTTCTAAATCGTTTATTTCTATTTTCTTCATTTGTTACCTCTTTTTATTTTAATAAATTTTGTACTTCTTTTTCTGTTAAATATCTCCATTTTCCAAGTTGCAAATTTTTCACATCTATATTTCCTATTTTTGTCCTATGCAATGCTAATACTTTTTTTCCAATGCTTTCACACATTTTTCTAACTTCTCTATTTTTTCCTTCATGTATTGTTATTTGTATTCTTGATAAATTCTTTTCTTCATCTATTTTTAAAATTTTTACTTTTGCAGGTTTTGTCACATATATTTCTGAGTTTTCCTCAATTTCTACACCTTTTGTTAATTTTTCAACATCTTCTTTAGTTACTTTTCCTGCTACTGTTGCATTATATGTTTTTTCAATTTCATGTTTTGGATGTGTTACTTTATTTACAAACTCACCATCATTACTAAGCAATAATGCTCCTGATGTATACATATCCAACCTACCAACAGGCACTATTCTTTCTTTTACACCTTTTATTAGTTCCATAACTGTATTTCTTTTAAATTGGTCTTTTACTGTTGTCACATATCCTATCGGCTTATTTAGCAAAATATACACTTTTTTATTTTCTTTTTGTATCTTCTTTCCATTATATTCTACAACATCTTTTTCAGGATTTATTTTTGTTCCTAATTCTGTAACTATTTTATCATTTACCTTTATTTTTCCTTCCAGAATAAGTTGTTCACTTTTTCTTCTTGATGCTATTCCAGATTCAGCTAAAAATTTTTGTAATCTTTCTTCCATTTTTTCTCCTCTTTTAATTTCAGATTCTAAAAAGTTTGTGAATATGTTACCATTCATAGATTTAATTTTACTCTTTGCTTTAATATATTTTCTTGAACATTTCAAGTGAGCGTAGGCGACGTAGGAGCGGAGCGTAACGTGCGAGC
>CALXZS010000065.1 GCA_944393305.1 uncultured Clostridia bacterium
GCAAACCTGTTAATATTCCTACTATACCAATTTTTAATATTTCTTTTTTATTTTTTGGAATCATTTCATTTATTTTATTATTTTCCATAAATTTATTTTCTCTTTAAATTTCAAAATTATACAAAAAAAAACATATTATCTATGTTTTTTAATAATTCTTGTTACAGTTTACAGCTATAATCGTTATCATTCACAACTTTAATTCTTAGCTTTAATATATATTCTTGAGCATTTCAAGCGAGCGTAGACGACGTAGGAGCGGAGCGTAACGTACGAGCGCTGATCGTAAGCGAACCGCGAAGTGAAATGTGAAAGAATATATATTAAAGTTTAAGCAATTTATTTAAGCTGTAAATTGTAACATATTTAATAATATATGAATTATAATTTCAGTAATTGTATTAATTAATTTATATGTCTTATTATGATTTTTAAATTTTAACTCCTTCCATATATTCTTCAATAAATTTTTCTAATTTTGCTGCTGTATGACATGATATGCAATGAGCTAACTTTTCTGTTTCCTCTTCTACTAAATTTTCATCTGTTTTAATGATATCTTTTAAAAATATTCTAAATAATCCATGCCTTCTTTGTATATACTTGGCTCTGGCTTCTCCATTTTTTGTAATGCTTATATTTTTATATTTTTCATAATTAATTAAACCTTGTTCTTTCAATAAATTCAAGGCATTATTAGTGCTAGCCTTTGTAACTCCCATTGAATTTGCAATATCTGTTACTCTAACTATTTTATTTTTATTTTCTAATACATAAATTGTATATAGATACTCTTCTAATGAATCAGTCATTTTTTACTCCATTTTCATTTCTTTTGGTTTTATTTTTTTAGTTGTGAGTGCATTTGTTTGTGCCTCATTCCATCTCATTACTCTAATATTCTTATATGTGTCTAATACTTTTGAATATTTATCTCTTTCATCTTCCCAAACTGTTTCTGGGATTTTATCAAAACTATCGAATATTTTTTCCGCTTCAGCTAGATATATTACTTGCTCTTGTGGTGACATTTTGTCATATTTCTTAGCAAAGTTAGATAAATTATCTAACTTTTGGTTAGCATCAATAAAAGTAAAAAAGTCTTTTACTTTTATTCCAACCATTCTAATCTGAATGATTGCCATAGCAATTAATAACACAATAAATATGAATAATATGAATATAACCGCTAAAGCTTGCATTATTGCCTTCTCCTTATCTTTAGATTTTGCCTATATTATATCATTTGTTTTTTTACTTTGCAATAATCTTGTGCTTTTTACGAAACTTTTATTTCATCACTTTCTGCTGTTACTTTGACAGTATTTTTTACTTTACCATCTAGCATTGCTTCTGCGATTTTGTCTTCAATCATATTTTGTATAGCTCTTTTTAATGGTCTTGCACCATATACATTATCTGTTCCTTTTTTTATTACTAATTCTTTTGCTTTATCATCTACTTCAAGTTTTATTCCTTGTATTTTTAATAATTTAGCAACATTTCCTATCATTATATTCACTATTTGTTTTATCTCTTTTTCTTCTAGTTTATGGAATACAATTATTTCATCTATACGATTTAAGAATTCTGGTTTGAATTCTTTTTTTAGTTCTCCCATAACATCTTTTTTAATGTCTTCATATTCTTTTTCTAAATTATCTTTTTCTTGTATAAATCCTAAAGTTTTCTTTTCTGTAATTAGTTTTGCCCCTACATTTGATGTCATTATTATTACAGTATTTTTGAAATTTACAGTTCTTCCTTGAGAATCTGTAAGTCTACCATCATCTAATACTTGAAGTAGCATATTCATTACATCTGGATGTGCTTTTTCAATTTCATCAAACAATATTACTGAATAAGGTTTTCTTCTTATTTTTTCAGTAAGTTGTCCTGCCTCATCATAACCTACATATCCTGGAGGTGAACCTATAAGTTTAGCCACTGAATGTGATTCCATATATTCTGACATATCTATTCTAATTAAAGAATCTTCACTTCCAAATAGATTTTCTGCTAAGGCTTTTGATAGTTCTGTTTTACCAACCCCAGTTGGACCTAAGAAAAGAAATGAACCTATTGGCTTATTAGGGTCTTTTAGTCCCATTCTACTTCTTTTTATTGCCTTTGCAACTGCTGTAACTGCTTCGTCTTGACCAATTACTCTTTTATGCAAATTTTCTTCTAAGTTTTTTAATTTATCGTTTTCACTTTGTGACACTTTTGTTACAGGTATACCTGTCCATGAAGAAATTACATTTGCTATATCTTCTTCTTTTAGTGTTGATATTTTTTTGCTTTTTTTGTTTTCCCAATCTTTTCTTGCTTCTTCTAGTTCTTTCTTTTTTGTATTTTCTTTATCTCTTAATTTTGCTGCTTTTTCAAAGTTTTGAACTCTGATTGCTTCTTCTTTTTCTTTATCTAATTTTTCTATTTCATCTTTTATTCCTTTAAAGCTTTCTGGTTCTGTATAACTTTTCATTCTAACTTTAGAAGCTGCTTCATCTATAAGGTCTATTGCTTTGTCTGGTAAAAATCTATCATTTATATATCTTGAAGATAGTTCTACTGCTGATTTTATAGCTTCATCAGTTATTTTTACATTATGATGTGCTTCATATTTGTCTCTTAGTCCTTTTAAAATTTGAATTGTTTCTTCTTCAGTTGGTTCATTTACAGTTACTGGGCTAAATCTTCTCTCTAATGCTGCATCTTTTTCAATATATTTTCTATATTCTTTTAGTGTTGTTGCTCCTATTAATTGAATTTCTCCTCTTGCTAAAAGTGGTTTTAAAATATTTGCTGCATCAACTGCACCTTCTGCTGAACCTGCACCAACTATTGTATGAATTTCATCTATAAATATTATTACGTCTCCTGCTTTTCTTACTTCTTTTAATGCCTTTTTTATTCTTTCTTCAAAATCTCCTCTATATTTTGCACCAGCTACCATACTAGCAATATCTAAGCTTACTACTCTTTTATTTTTTAGTATTTCTGGTACATCTCCTGCTACTATTTTTTCAGCTAACCCTTCTGCTACTGCTGTTTTACCAACACCTGGTTCACCTATTAAACATGGGTTATTTTTTGTTCTTCTTGAAAGAATTTGAATTACTCTTTGTATTTCTTCTCTTCTTCCTATAACAGGGTCTAACTTCCCTTCTTTGGCTTGTTTTGTTAAGTCTACTCCATATTGATTTAATGTTGGAGTTGAATTATAGCTACCTTTATTTGAACTCCTTTCATCTTCTCCATTTGAGCCTTCTTCATTTAGAACTTTTACAAGTTCATTATATAGCATTTGTGGATTTACATTTTCTTGAAGCATTATTCTAGTAGCAACACTATCTCCTTCTTTCATTATGCCTATTAGTAAATGTTCTGTGCCTATATATTCAGTACCTGTTCTTCTAGCTTCTAAGAATGCACTTTCTATAACTCTTTTACTTCTAGGAGTAAAACTCATTTGATTGCTATCTTCTATTTCTTCACCTATACCTACTATTTCTTCAATTTCTTGCTTTACATTTTCGGCAGAAATACCTTGGTTTTCTAGCACTTTACTTGCTACTCCTGTGCCTTCTTCGATTAAACCATATAGTAAGTGTTCAGTTCCTATGTAATTATGTCCTAATTCCATTGCTAAATCTTGAGCTAATTCTAAAGCTTTTTCAGCTCTAGCTGTAAATTTATAATACATATTAATCCTCCTTTACTATTTGTTTTATTATTTCGCACCTTGCAATATCTTGATTTAAAACAGATAATTTCTTACCAACTCTTTTTTGAATATTAGCTGGTTTTGTATATAAAATTAATTCTGCAACTTTTTTATCTGTTAATTCTTTTATAATGCCTAAGTCTGTTCCTAACTTAACACTAGAAATTAACTCTATTGCTTCATCTTCACTTAGTCTTCTTGCATTTGTTAGTATTCCATAATCTCTATATACTTTATCTTCTAATTTTACAGAATTTTTTGTTAAATATTTTCTTGCTATTCTTTCTTGTTCTATTATTTTTTGAGTAATTAAGTTTAGATTTTTTGCTATTTCTTTTTCTGTAATACCTAGTGTTTGATTATTTGCTATTTGGTATATATCTCCTTCTGCTTTTGTTCCTTCTCCATATATACCTCTAACATTCATACCTAAATTATTTACTACATTTAACATTTTTGACAAATTTCCTGTCATTTCTAATCCAGGAATATGTACAAGTGTAGATATTTTTAAACCTGTACCTACATTTGTTGGACATGCTGTTAAATATCCATATTTTTGATGATAACTATATGGAAGTAACTCTTCAAGTTTTTCATCTATTTCTATTGCTAGGTTTAGAATATTATCTATATCTAGTCCTGATGTGAATACTTGTAATTTTATATGATCTTCTTCATTTACCATTATACAAATATTTTCTTCATCATTTATTATTATTGCTGTATATGGCATTTTAGTTCTTGCAAAATCTGGACTGATTATATGCTTTTCTACTAAACTTTGTTTTGTTACATCATCCATATCTTCCATACTAATAAATTTTAAATTATACCCTATTAATGGTGTTATATCTTTTATTTTATTATATATTTCTTTTAATTCTTCTTCTGTGCATTTATTTGTAAAAGGGTATCCTTTAATATTTCTTGACAATCTTACTCTTGAACTTAATACAACATCTGATTCTTTTCCATTTTGAACATACCAATTCATTATTTATCAATCTCCTTTATTTTATCTCTTATTTTTGCGGCATCTTCATACCTTTCTTCTTTTACAGCTTTATCTAACTGTTTCTTTAAATCATCTAATTCATCTTGCTTTTTATCTTTTCCTTGTTTTTTAGGTTTTACTTTTTGGTTATTATCCGCATTTAGATTTTTAATTCCTCTACCAATGTGTTTTGAAGTTCCGTGTAGATTTTTTAGTAATGAATCTATTGGACTTGAGAAAATATCATAACAATCGCTACATCCAAACATTCCAGTGTTTATAAAATCATCGTAAGTCATTCCACAAGTTTTGCACTTTGTATTACTTGAGCTTAAGCTTGGAATTAAACTATTTTCTGCATAATCATTAAAGAAATCTCCTAAGAAACTACTGAAATTGATTGGTATATCAATATTATCTACTCCTAATTTTCTTGCACAATCTGTGCATAATATAAGCTCTTTTTTTACTCCATTTATAATTTGTGTATATCTAAAGTTTGCCTCATTTTTTCCACAATTTTGACACAACATGTTAATTACCTCCTCGTTATAATAGATTTAAACTAAATTTATGAGCATATTTTTAAATATTTTTGCTCTTATTTCATCTTTAGTTTCTTTTGGCAAAGTCAGTACTTTGTCACTTGTTGCACCTTTTATTAGTCTTGCTTCTTTTTCTTCTATAATGTCATAATCTAGAAAGTTTTTTACGAATATTTCAACTTCTTTTGCTGAGATTGAATCTCCTATACTGTTTATAATATGCATTAAATAATCACTATGAGTAATATTTACTTTTCTTATTTTAATGCATCCTCCACCACCTCTTGAGCTTTCTACATAATAGCCTTGCATTGGGGTGAATCTGGTAGATATAACATAGTTGATTTGTGATGGTACACAATTAAAATGTTCAGCTAAGTCATTTCTTTGTATTACAGCATAGTCATCATCTTCTAGCATTTCTTTAATAAAATCTTCTATTACGTCTGAAATCCTCATTTTCTCATCTCCCCTTTTTCTACATCTTCCGATTCTATTTTTGACTTTGACTTTCTTTGACTTTTATTAGTATATACCCTTTTACATAAAATGTCAATAGTTTTTTTATATTTTTTTGAAATTTTTTGGAGGCGGGTTACAGTTCATCAATATATACTAAAACACCAATATACATTCCTACACATTTCACGGCGCGGGTCGCCTCTGGCTCCAGCTTGCACGTTGCACTCCGCTTTTGCAAGCTTCGTTCACTGAAATGTTTTAGAATGTATATTGGTGTTTATATAAATTCACTGAACTGTAACTATGTGTCCCCAAAATATTTTTATTGAAGACATTTTTTATGGCTACTCTCAGTGCCATATCAGCATACAGTACTACGATATATAAAGTGTGGCTCGGGACGTAATGTTGCTGCTACTACTGAACGGACCGTAGTTGCCACGGTCTGAAGCTGGATTACTCGAATCGGAATCGTTGCAGTAGCCTCCGCGCTCAATACGGCTGTTAGAAGAGCGCGCCTCTTGTGTCCAATCCCAGTAATTCCCCGCCATATCGTATATTTCATTTGCTTTATATGTTGGGTCTGAGCCAGTTTCTTTTTTACCACCTGTATAATTCCCCCATTCACTTGAATCATTTATATCATATCCGTTTTTTTCTAGCCAACTACATGTTTCATCCCATTGGCATCCATATATCATTGTACTTTTTACATCACTATTATTTTTTATTACATTTTGACATGCTTTATATAAATAATACCAATTTCCGGCTGTACTTGCAGTTAGTACTGTTCCTGCTTTTTCTGTTGGCTTATCTAATGTTCCTGTTAGCTCATATCTTCCTATATAAAAGCCATGATATTTTTTTACACTTTCACTCATTGCTTTATATTCTGCTACCATACTATCTGCCATTTCTTTTGTACTATTAAAATTTAATATAGTTTTATAAAAACTTGAACTTGTATCATAACTACTTAATACATCTGGCTCTTTTACTTTTCCTGTTTCTCCTGGCTTTCCGGCTGTATATAAACTTTTATCTTCTTCTCTTATTCTTAATTTACTATATACGGTTGTAGTTGTTTCTACTCCATTTAATTTTACTGTTTCTTCTACAAACATTGTACTTGGATCATCTACTGGCACCCACACAAACTCATTTGTTCCATCAGTTATTACTATTCCTTCATCTACCACTGTATTTGAATCTTCTGCTACTCCAAAGCCTTTTGGTATTGTTACTTCTTTTCCATTGTCATCTTCTATTGTTTCGGTTTGTTCAAATTTAGCTCCTCCTACCACATCTGCAACTGTTGTTGTTCCTCCTCCTGATGATGTATTACCATTTATAAAATTAGCTATTTGCTTTAATTCATCTTGTTCATTTGCTGCTCCTTGTTCCCATTGGTCAGTTGCATTTCTTGCACTTGTTATTATTCCATTATCTCCTACACTTAAACCTATTGCTACTGCTGAAAGTATTAACAAGACCACGATGGTTACGACTAATGCTATCAAAGTTATTCCGTTTTACTTCTTTTTTCATTTTTCTAATCAATTTTTTCTTTTCTTCCATTTTGTTTCTTCCTCCTTATTTTCTTCTGCTTACA
>CALXZS010000066.1 GCA_944393305.1 uncultured Clostridia bacterium
TCTTCAATAAAAGACCACTTTCTTCCATATGCAAAGAAAAATGGTCTTCTGTATTAACATTTTATTGTAAAAGTTAATATTCCACTCGAATATGGAGCTATATCATATTGTTGATAATATATGATTATATTTCCATCTTGTAAAAAATAATTATCTACATCAAATGTGGCTATTGTTAATTGGCAATAGTTTTCAAAATATATGTCATTGCCACTTGCTATGTCTTTTTCTATAAAATTGTTTATTTGAGTCACTATTTTAGACACATAATTTCTATCATTTTTAAAGAAGTTTTCTAACGGAATCATACATCCTGTTCTAAAGTCCCAAGTTTGAGAACTTCTTTTTGTATTTCCATGTGCCCCACCTCTATAAATATAATCATCTATATATAAACTCACAATAAATTCTGAATTATATGTTACTTCAAAACTTGAATATATTTCATATATCATTATAGGATAACCGTTTTTCTTATTATACTCATATAACTCTTTTGCTTCTTCAAACAATTTTCCTTTGCTCAATTTTTCAAGCATTTTTGCCTTTTGATAATTGTACCTATTAAATTTTTCTATTTCTGAAATCCACTTTTCTTCAATAATTTGTGGATATTCTATTGTGTATTTTAAAATAATATTTCCGTCATATTTTAGTTCTTCTTTTAACGTTTTTTTCTTAATAACAAACAATTTGAAAACCTCCTACCAATTTATTTAGGAGGCTTTTTTTATTATCTTTTAATAATTCCACAAGCTATTTTTTCACCTGAATTTCCTGATGGTTGACTTGTAAAATCATCTGGCATACTATGAATTACAATCGTTTTCCCTATAATTTCCTTTAAGGAAAATCTATCTGTTAAAACATTCATATATGCATATCCTTTATTTTCAAACAATGGAGGTAAATCTCCTGCATGATGAGGATGATTGCAATTATTTGGATTGTAATGAGATTTTGTATCTGCAAACTCATCTTTTTCATTTCCACTACAAGATGACCCCTCATGGATATGAAATCCAAATATTTTTTTATTGCATTTCCCAATTGTAGTAGGCAAATTATATATTTTTGCTGTTATTAACACACCTTTGGATGTTTGCCTAAAGTTAACAATTCCTTTTATTCTGGGATATTTCTTACCTCCTTTTACTTCTGCCTTTGCTATATCAAGTAACATAAAAACCTCCTTTTATATTATATGTAATAAATGGTTTATAGTTACTTATTTTATGCGTGGGAATAGCCCTGCTAGAAAACTCTAACAGGGCTATGGCTTAAAGGATAGGGAACTTAGAAGGAAGTGTTTTAATCAACTCATAAGGACCCATTATAAAGTAGTTTCTTCTGTCAAAGATGCATACATTTTTGGTATGCACATTATCCAGAATCCTACTTGCAAACATTTCCTTGCTTTCATTTTCTCCATGAGTCACAAGGACGCATTGCAATCTTTTAAATTTTTTCAAGAATTCCATTTCTACGTCCGCTTTGCTATGTGCAGAAAATTCCGCAGTATACTTCACTTCTGCTTTTTTGCGGACAACCATACCAGCAATTTCGACTTTTTCATTTTGACCTGCTTGTTTTAATTTACCACCCAAACTTGTAGGAGTGGTATAGCAAGTAAAATGAATCAAGGCATTGGGTCTTTCAACAAAAGCCGGAATGTACATTCTGGATGGACCATAGGAACCCATACCGGAAGTTGACAGGATAATTTTGCAACCATTGTCCTCTATCAATGCCTGCCGGATAGTCTTATCTACCCAAGTCAAGTTCTGCGGTAAGAAATCACGCATACTTTCCTTGATGTGAAGACTACCATTTGTGAAAAGTTTGGTATTCTTCATACCTAATTTTCCATCATAGAAAATAGATACATCAGTACTAAGAAACCTATCTTTTTGCAGGTTTCTGATAAAGTACAATGCTTCTTGCGTACGCCCCACCGCCAAGACCGGTATATGAATTATTTTTCCATCTCTTGCAGCTCGGCAAATGTTTTCGCCAAAGCAAGTAGTAACCTCACTAGAGACCATACAGCCATATGTTGCCTCTGCAATGACTGTCAGCCTCAATTCTTTTACCCAATCCGGCAATTCTTCCGAATCCAAGAAGACATTTTTGTTATTATAATCACCCATGAAAAGGAGATTAATGTCTTCGTATCCCGGATAGGAAATTATCACCAAAATCATTGTTGCACCGACCAAATGTGCATTCTTGAAAAAGAACACTTTGGTATATGGGGACGTATAAATGGGTACGTTCATTGGACAATCACAAACGTGAGAAATTGTAGTTTCTACGTCAGTATCTGTGTAGAACTTAGGTCTACGATTTCTTTTGGCATTTTCCCCCAATACTTTGCAAGTGTCTTCCAAAGCATATGGAAGCAAAACCTTAGTGTCTTCACTCGTATATATTTTGCCTCGATATCCTTTTTTGACCAATAGCGGAAGCATGCCAATGTGATCTATGTGACTATGAGTTATGAGCACGAAGCTCAGATCCTCAGAGTCAAACGTAAACGGTAAATAATTGTACTTATCATCCTCCCCTAAAAATTGACCGCAATCGACTAAAAATTTGATTCTTTCTCCATTTGGAAGTCTTACAACCGCCAAATGCTTGGATCCAGTAACTGAATTTATTTCAGTACTTAGATCCGCAAAAAAACCGTTCCTTAGACGCCATATAATTCCTCCCTCAAATAAAAAAATATTTGTGTTTTACGGCTTGCACTTACATTATATTGCTTTATTGGCAATAATACAAGCTTTTTTTGCAATTTATATAAACTTTTTTATAATTTATGTTACAGTTCAGTGAATTCATTATAAAAACACCAATATACATTCTAAAACATTTCAGTGAACGAAGCTCAAAGAGCGAAGTGTAACGTGCAAGCTGGAGCCAGAGGCGACCCGCGCCGTGAAATGTGGAAGAATGTATATTGGTGTTTTAGTATATATTACTGAATTGTAACTAATTTATATAAACTTTCCCCATTTTTTATTGTTTCAAGTATTTTTATATTTTTAATTTCATCCATTTCTACTTTAAGGGGGTCTTTATCTAATACCACTAAATCAGCTATTTTTCCTTCTTTTATACTTCCTTTTGTATCTTCTTCAAAATATTGATATGCTGAATTTATAGTAATTCCTTTTATAGCATCTAATACAGTTACACATTCATTTTTTCCTAATATTTCGCCTTTTTTAGTTTGCCTTTTAACAGCACACCAAATGGTTTCTAGCATATTTGGTTTTATTATAGGGGAATCTTGATGTAATGTATAAATCATATCATTATTTATTGCTGTTTTTACAGGGCTTATTTTTGAAGCTCTATCAAATCCAAAATTTTTTATATGAGTATCTCCAAAATAATATACATGACCAACAAAAAAAGATGGAATTAATTTTAGTTTTTTTGCCTCTTTTAGTTCTTCATCAGTTATTAGTTGAGCATGAATAATGACTGGTCTTATTTTTTCAACATTACCTACTTCTTTGCATGAATCAATAAATTCTTGTGAAGCAGAATCTCCATTACAATGTGCTAAAATTTGAATTTCATTTTCTTTAGCGTATTTAATATTTTCAATAACTTTTTCATGGTTCATACTAGGATAACCTTTATATTCTTTTTCTCCTTTATATGGATTTTTCATCCATGCTGTTTTTCCTTGTGGTGAACCATCTAATATCATTTTTATTCCATTTATTTTAAAATTTCTATTATATTTTTTATACGATTTTGGAAATTCATTTTTAAATTCTTGTATACTCTCTAAATCTGGATAACCAACTAAATCAATCTTTAAAATATTTGCGTTTAATAAAGCTTTATATAAATTAAGTAGTTCATGTGACATATATCCTTCTTGAACTGTTGTAATTCCATAAGACAAATATTCGTTTTGGGCTTTAACATATGCTTCAAGTAACTTATCTATACTTGGCATTGGTACCATTTTTAAATATTTAACAAAAGCTGTTTCTTCCATATACCCTGTAAGTTCTCCATCTACCTTTTCTATTGCACCGCCTTCTGGAGTTTCCACATCATTTTTTATATTTAGCATTTCTAATGCTTTTGTATTGAAAACACCTACATGTCCAGATTGATGTTGAATTACTATTGGATTTTCCTGAGTAAATGAATCTAAGTATTCTCTTTTTGGATGAATTTGTTCTTCTAAATTATTATGATCATATCCACTAGCTATTAGCCATTCTCCTTCTTTTACATCATTTTTTCTTATATAATTATTTACTTTTTCTTTTATATCTTTGAAATTTTTGCAATCACTTAAAGATATTTGCATATATGAATTAGCTACTGCTGAAAAATGACTATGAGAATCTATAAAGCTTGGCAATATGGTTTTTCCGCACATATCTATTATTTCAGTATTATCATCTTTTAAATTAAGTATTTTTTCATTTGTTCCTACTTCTTTTATTATACCTTCATCTATTAATATTGCTTCCTTATATAATTCTTTTTCCATTGTAATAATATTAGCATTATATAATATTTTTTTCATAGGTTTCCTCCTTATGAATATATTACCCTAATATTCTTTTTTCTATAACATTTCCTTCTACATCTTTTAACATTATTTCATTATTATTCCACAAAATATAACTGTGTGATGTATTTTCTTTTGGAAGTGATATTGAACCTGGATTTAAGAATAACATTCCATCTTGTTTTTTTATAAAACCTGTATGAAAATGACCATATACCAATATATCTATATTCTTTTTTGGTAAATTGCTCATGTTATATTTATGACCATGTGTAAACATTACAACATTATTTTCTATTACCATTTCTATTTCTTCCTGCATTGGAAATTCTGAAATCATTTCATCCACTTCTGCATCACAATTTCCTTTAACACATAAAATAATGTCCTTGAATGAATTTAATACTTCTGACACATGCATTGGATTGTATTCTTTTGGTAGCATATTTCTAGGTCCATGATAATATAAATCACCTAGTAGAATTAATTTATCTGGCTTTTCTGTTTCTACTATATTTTTTATTTTATTTGCGTAATAACCAGACCCGTGTATATCTGAAAAAATTAATAATTTCATTTTTACCTCCTATTTTTTAAGTTTACACTAAAATTTGCTAAGCAATTTTTTTGTCCACTAATATATTTCTCATCTTCAATAAATATAGCGGACTGAATTATATTATATAATTAGTATTTCAGCCCGCCCTTATTTTATTTAGATGTAGAACCAAATCCTCCTGTTCTTTCGCCTTCTGTTTCATCATTATCTGCTAAAAAGTATTTTTGGAAAATTCCTTGTCCTATTCTTTCTCCTTTTTTTAATTCTATATCTTCATCTTTGAAATTCCAAACTGCAAACATGATATGACCATCATTATCTTCATTTCCATAATAGTCTTTATCTATAATTCCTACACTGTTTGCTAATACTAGCCCTTTCTTCTTAGGGTTTGAACTTCTATTATATAAGCATAACATTTCATCATCTTGCATATATGCTTTTATACCTGTTTTTAATAGTGTTGGCTTCACTCCTGGTTTGAAGCTTGGAACTACTGTATCTTCTGCTAATTCAAAGTCATAACCAGCTGCAAATTTTGTTGATCTTTGTGGAAGGTTAATTCCTTTATCTTCCCATCCTTTTGCTATTTCAAATCCTCTTAGTTTACTCATATTTTTATGTCCTTTCTTATTTTTATTATGCTACAATTTTAAAACATAATAACCCATATGTCAATTACTGCATAGTATAAATTATAGAGGTATTATTATGTGTAGTATAAATTTAAATGATTTAAATATTAATCAAAAAGGTATTGTGAAATGTATAAATTGTACTGAAAAAATAAAAAGAAGGCTGTATGATTTAGGTCTTCTTGAAAATACACCTATTACTTATATATTTTCAAGCCCTTTAGGAGACCCTAAAGCATATGAATTTAGAGGAAATATAATTGCTATTAGAAATGATGATGCTGAAAAAATAAGTATTGAAACTTCAAATAAAGAGGGATGAACCTCCTTATTTGATTTTTTTATTTTTTTAATTCCTTTTCTGCTTCTTTATAATCTGGCATATATTTTTCTACCATTGCCCAGAAATTCTTAGAATGATTCATATATTTTAAATGACAAACTTCATGTAATACAACATATTCTATTGCTTTTCTACTATACATCATTAAATTTTGATTTATTGTTATTTTTTTAGTTGATGAGCAACTTCCCCATACTGATTTTGTTTTCTTTATTCTATATTCTTCTGGAGCAAGTCCAACCATTTTTCTTGTTTTTTCCATAGCAGATTCTACTTCTCTTTCAGCTATCATATAATACATTTTATCTATCATCTTTTTTATTTGTTCGGTATTATCTTCATCAGCATATCTAAGTGGTAATATAATTACTATTTTACCATTTTCAACATTTAAAATTGCATTATTTATGTCTTTATAATATATATTTAAGTAATATGCTTCACCTAATATTTGAAATTTTTCTCCGTCAGCATATTCTTTTGCTTTTCTAGGAGATGTTTGGTATTCTTCTAGTTTTTGCATAATCCATTTTCTTTTACTTTCAACTACATCTTGGATTTGGGAACTAGTAACATACCATGGTGCTTTTATTACTACTTCACCATTTTGAATTGTTATATAAAAATTCTTAACTTTTGCCTTATTTACTGTGTAAGCAATTGTTTTATTTTCATATTTTATAGTTTTCATACTAGTTCCTCCTCAAGATTAAAATTTAGGGTTGGTTGTTTGGTTATTTGTTCTCTGAACCTTCGTTCGATTTTAATTTTACTATTTTTATTTTTGTTTGTCAATACTTTTTTAAAAAAGTTTTATAAATTTTTTTAGAAGCTGTTTTAGGGAGGTGTCTCCCAAAAACAGCCTCTAAAGCATTTGCCTTACAGAATTGCATTTAGCTTTTCACTTGACCATAATCAATTTTTCTATTTCTTCTTTACTTAATTTCGTTGCCTTTTCTATGTCCTCTATTCTAAATCCCATTTTCTTTAGTGCTTTTGCTATTTTTAATTTTTCCTCCATTCTTCCTGATTTTTTTCCATCAGCAATTCCTTCCTCTTTTGCTCTTATGAAATAATCTACTAACATACTTTTTCCTCCTCCTACTCTTTTATATTTTTCTCTTATTTTTTCTACTGCTTCGTCTGATAATAATCTCTTTGCTACATTACATGTATATTCTTTT
>CALXZS010000067.1 GCA_944393305.1 uncultured Clostridia bacterium
GGTATTTCATCAGATATTTTTACAAAACCGAATCCTTTTTCATGTCCTAAAAATTTTCCTTGTAATATTTCCATTTTTTCTCCTATAAATATTTTTGCTTTTTTGAATAGTAAAAATTGATTTTTATATTCTGCAATGCTTTTATTGTTACAATTCACAGCTTTAATTTTATTATTAGCTTTAATATATGTTCTTGAGCATTTCAAGTGAGCGTAGGCGACGTAGGAGCGGAGCGTAACGTGCGAGCGCTGAGCGAAGCGAACCGCGAAGTGAAATGAGAAAGAATGTATATTAAAGTTTAAGTAAATTATTTAAACTGTAAATTGTAAGATTTTATTCAATAAAAAAGGAAGATACAAATAAGTGCATCTTCCGAATTTTTATAACAAATATATTATTCCTAATACGATAGAAAGTATTGCGAATAAAACTCCTAGAATAATTGTATTTTTTTGTATTCTACCACTTTTTGTTCTAGTTTTGTTTTTTTCAAAATACTTATTTGCCCTTGGATTTTCTGCTACGTCTTCCATCGAATTTCTATCTTCTTTATTTTGTAACACTGTTACTAAAATTAAAGCTACACATACTATTAAATATACTACTATTAAAATGTTCTTTGCTATTTCCATTATTGTCTCTCCTTTGATAATTTAACATATATTATATTATCATATTATTTTACAAAAATCAAGAGGTATAGTTTATTTTAATAAAAAGCCTGAATATTAGTACCACTGTTCCAATATTCAGGTTTTTGGGATTTTAAAATTCTTCCTCGTGCAACTCGTTAGGTTCACGATCTCCATTCGAGAAGTCACTTTCGTTATTACGTACGTAATAATCTGCGTATCTTGCCCTTCTCGCTTCTCTTAGTGCCTCCAGGATAGCTCTCTCTTCTTGGGTGATGGGACCAAAACCTCCCTCGAAGTCCATGTGCAACGCTCCTTTCAAGGATTTTCTTCATTGTATCAATTTATTTATAATTCGTCAAGTATTTTTAAGCAATAATACCTCCTCCCAAAACAACATCATCTATATATACTACTAATGATTGTCCTGGTGTTATTGCTCTTTGCTTTTCATCAAATTTTACTTCTATTTTATTATCTTTAAAAAACATTATTGCATCCGCTTCTTTTGGAGAATATCTTATTTTAGCTTTAATTTTTATATTATTAATTTCTATTCCAAGTAAATTATTAAAGTTTTCTACTATAACTGTATCTGAATATAATTCGCTTTCTTCTCCAACTATAAGCTCATTTCTTTTTTTATTAAATCCTATTACATATAAAGGTACTGGATTGGATATTCCTAAGCCTTTTCTTTGACCTATTGTATATTTATAAATTCCTGTATGTTTACCTAAAATCTTTCCTTCTTTATTAACTATATTTCCTTCCACAGGTTTAAATCCTTGTTTTTCTTCCAAAAATTTTGCATAATCATTGTCTGGAATAAAACATATATCTTCACTATCTGGTTTATTCGCTACTTCTAGTCCATTTTCTAATGCTATTTTTCTAATCTCATCTTTTGTTTGAAATTTTCCTAGTGGAAATATAATTTTATCTAATATTTCTGGATTAATACCATATAAAACATAACTTTGGTCTTTATTTATTGATTTTGATTTCTTTAATACAACTTTATTATATTTTTCATCAAATTCAGTTAGAGCATAATGTCCAGTTGCTAAGTATTCACAATTTAATTCTTTTGCTTTTTCATACATCACTCCAAATTTTAAGTATTTATTACATTCAATACATGGATTTGGAGTTTTACATTCTTTATACTGACATACAAAGTTTGAAATTACTTTTTGATTGAAAATTTCTTTATAATCACAGTAGTGGTGCTCTATTCCTAATTTTTCGCATACTTTTTTAGCGTCTTTGCAAAAGTCCTCATTATTTTCATTATGTAAATTCATTGTAATGCCTACAACTTCATAACCTTCTTTTTGAAGTAAAATAGCAGATACACTGCTATCTACTCCTCCACTCATTCCTAACAAAACTCGTTTACTCATAACTACTCCATTTCATATTAGAATTAAATATATATTAAAGTTTAAGCAAATTATTTAATCTGTGAATTGTAAGTTTTTATTATTTCCCCAAGTGCATCTGAAAAATCTTCTAACATAACTATTTTTATGCTAGGTAATTTGTCATTCACATAATCATCAACAACTTGTTTTAGTTTATATATATTATTTAATTCTGGTATTAATATTTTTGCATTTTTATTTGCTCTATCTACCAATTTTTCTTTTATTGTTACTATGTCTTCATTGCTTGCACAAGATATTCTTTGGAATATTTGGTATGGATCACAATATAAAAATATAGGTACATCCATACATTCTTTATCAAATAAATCATAGAATTTTTCCATTTTCATTGGTATGTTTTTGAATACAGTATCTGCCTTTGTTCTAAACATTTTATCTTTAAGTTGCTCATTTAAGTCTCTAAATCTATTTAGTATTTCTTGCATATCTGGCACATTTCCATCTATTGATAATCCAGCTAATTCTTCTTCTGCATTTTCACAATAATCTGATGTTATTGATGATATATTCATTCCATTTAAGAAAACACTATTTATTGTTTGCATATCATATTTTATTAGACCTTTTTTTACAAAATATACAAAATAAGTATATATTTTGACAACATCTATTAATTTTATTTCGCCTTTTTTTACTGATTCTATTACATCTTCTACTACTTTTGGAAATTGGTCATCTGAAATTTTCCAATATTCCTCTGTAAGAAGTCTTTTATACCCTGGTAATTTATCTGTATCTACTGTATTAATTATATCTTCCATATCTTTCTTAAAAGTTTTCATGTCAAATATTCTAGTTCTTACGTACATTTCTATAAATTTGAAAAATCTATATTCTGTTTTAAAATTATAATAATAGTTATTATCAAATTCTTTTATATAAAATTGTCTATTGTCCATAAAAACTCTTGAAGAAACTACTAATGATTTATAATCTTCATTACTTTGAATATTTATAAATTTGTCCTTAGTGATTTTTCCTGCTTTTATTTCAAATGATATTGCAATTGTAAATATAAGCATTGTTTGAAGTATTCTATTATTTGTATTAGGATATGATTTATTTACCATATAAAATATTTTTTTGAAATCATTTAATGCATGTTTTAAAATTCTTAAATTTCTTGTTCCACTTTTTATAAATGTTGAAACTATCAAATTCGTATTTTCTCGTAAAAACCTTATAAGCTCACTATCTGTTTCATATCTCATTAAAAGACCATTTATTATATACGTAAATTCTGGTGCATATTCAAAAGTTTCGCCAATTAGTTTTTCTTTTATTCTTTCATAATCATTTGCTTTATCAAAAACATCTTCTATTGTATCTTCTATTTTTTCAACCATTGGCTTATCTGTTGTAAGTAGTTTATCTTCTTTATCTAGCAAATATGTTGCAATAAATGTTTTCATTTCAAGATTGCTACTTTTTAATTTTGTTGATAATTCTTTTTCATTACAAATTATTATTGTTTTTATATGGTCATGTTCAACAAAATTGTTTATATAACCTAATATATCTATAACATCTACATTTGCTCTTTCCAAATCATCAAAGCACAAAACTTTATCATCTGTTGAAAAGAAATTTTCATAATCTATTTTATCTCCATTTTGTGTAACGCCAAAGAAATTAGCCATATCTAGTCCAGTTTTTGCATATTCTGGTATAAATGTTTGACCATTACTATTCATATATTTTTTCAAATTTTTATCCATAAGTTGTGTTGTTTCTATAAATATTTTTTTACTTATTTCTTCTAAATTTGAAATTCCATATAAAGACATATAAATTGTTGTAAGTTTTTTACCATTTACGGTCATATTTTCTATTCTATTTCTAATTTTATGGTTCCAAAAGTATGTTTTTCCGCTTCCCCATTCACCATTTATCATAATAGCATAGTCTGTATAATCTGACCTAATATAGTCTAATATGCTTTCAACTAAATCATCCATTCTTTCCTTCTCCCTTTCTTACGGTAAAATATTGGTTGAAAATTTTTCAACTTTTACCTCCATATAATCTTTTGCAATTATAAGCACTCCTATTTTATTTGTCACTCTACTAATTGTTTTTATACATTCATTTACTGTACTTCCTGTTGTATAAATATCATCAAATATAAGCACTCTTTTTCCTTTTATTTTTTCTATATTTTTTATCTCATATATTCCCTTAACATCTTTTATTCTATCACTTAAACTTTTTACACTTTGTGGTTTTGTATTTTTATTTTTTATCAAGCAATTTGTTTCTATTCTACCCAACTTTTTTGCTATTAATTCCACTTGATTATATCCTCTTTCTAATTTTCTTTTTCTATGCAAAGGAACTGGGATAATTATATCATAGTTTTTTAAAAATCTAAATAATTTTTTATTTTTTAACATAATTTTCACAAATGTGTCTGCTAAATAACTTTTATCTCCAAATTTATATTTTATTAATAGTTCTCTGATTATTCCGCCATATCTATATAAATAAAATATATTTATTCCATCTTTTCTTTCTATTAAATTTATTTTATATTTTTCTATTTTCTCCTCACAACTATTACATAAAACCGTACCAATTTTTCCGCATACTCCACATCTTGGAGGGAAAAATAAATCGAGGGCATTTTTTGTAAAATTCATTTTTACTCCTTTTCTTGCCCCCAAAACATTATCTATCTAAATTTAATTTTCTTGTTCCTAATACTCTTATTACAAAACTTTCTGTCACACCTGCTTGCATAGCTATTTCACTATTTGACATTCCTTTTTGCTTTCTACATTTCCTTACTGCCTCTGCTTTTTGCTCTATTTTTAAACTTTCTAATTGCTTTTCTAAACTTTTCTTTAATGATTCACTACTTGTACTTTTTATAGCCGAATTTATTACCCTTTCGCTTTTTAATGGTTCTCCTAAAATATAATATACTTCTGCCAGTTGTCCTGCTTTACCATTATTAATAGTTCTTTCAATTATACTTAATGCTCCTTTTGCAGAAATTTTTCTTTTTTCCATTTCTGATTTAACTTTTATATATATGAAAGGTCTTTTTTTTAGCCTTTCCCTTTGTAATTGCCTTTTTTGTTTTTCGTCTAAGCTGTCTATAACTGCAAATACCTCATATGGCTCAATACCAAATCTATTAGCTAATTGCATTGGAAAATTATATAAAAGTAATTCAAGTATTGTTTTTCTGCTTTTTTCTTTGGTTTCAAAATTTTTTTCATCTTTCATATCAATACCTCTTTCATAAATTCTCTAACTTATATTTTAATCCTGAGTTTCTTTGCTTTATTTTCTCGTTGTTTATCATAAATTGGATTGTATAAGGATTTCCAATCATTATTAATTTATCTTTAGCTCTAGTCATTCCAGTATATAATAGATTTCTTGTAAGTAACATTGGAGCTGCTTGATATATTGGAAAAATGACTGTTTGGAATTCGCTTCCTTGAGATTTATGTACTGTAATTGCATATGAATGTTCTAATTGGTCTAAATCTTGATAACTATAAAAAGCAATTTTTTCATCATCAAATTTTATTTTTATTTCACCTAAGTTATCATTAATTTTTTCTATAATTCCCATTTCACCATTAAAAATTCCACTGCTTATTTCATCATTTCTTCTCCACATAATATCATAATTATTTTTTGTTTGCATAACTTTGTCGCCTTCTCTATAAATTACTTCTCCAAATTTCTTTTCATTTTTTGTAATATCTAGTGAATTGAATTTTTCTTGTATTAATTTATTTAAATTTTTAGTACCTAGGTCTCCTTTTTTTGATGGTGTAATTATTTGTTTATCTAATGTAAATTCTTGTAAAATTTTATTAATTATTTCTCCTGAATTTCTTTCTTCTATAAAAATAAAATCATTTATTTCATTTTTATTTTTTTCCTTATCTTGTAAAAAGTTTATTCCTTCATTTACTTTATGGCTATTTACAATTATTTGACTTTGCATTGCTTGTCTAAAAATTTTATTTAATTTAACATATGGTATTTCTTTTGATTCTATAAAATCTTTTAGCACACTTCCCGGTCCTACTGACGGAAGTTGGTCTGTATCTCCTACTAAAACTAATTTTGTTCCTTTAAATAATGCTTTTACCACATAATTCATAAGAAAAATATCTACCATTGATATTTCATCAATTATTACAACATCTCCATCTATTGGTGTTACATCAATATCTGGGTCTGGCTTTTCTTCTGATACTTTTCCTATTTCTAATAATCTATGAAGTGTTTTTGCCTCTTCTCCGGTTGCTTCAGTCATTCTTTTTGCTGCTCTCCCTGTTGGAGCACAAAGCACAACTTTTTTTCCTCTACTTTTGTATATATCTATAATTATTTTTATAATTGTTGTTTTTCCTGTACCAGGTCCACCAGTTATTATACATACATTATTTTCATTAATTAATTTTATTGCTTCTTTTTGTTTATCTGATAATGTCAAATTATTTAATTTTTCTACTTTTTCTAATTCATTATTAAAATTGGATATTCTTTTTATATTACTAGCCTCTTCTAATCCTTTTATTTGTCTTGCTATATTTAATTCTGTTTTATAATAATCTGCTAAATATACCCATTCTTGAACTTGCAATTCTGTTTTACCATCTATTGTAGCTATTTCTTCTCTTTCTTCTACTTTTATTTGTTCTTTTGTTCTTAAATCTTTTATTGCGTAAAGAACATCGTCTTCTGTCACTTTTAAAAGCTTAGTTACAAAAGCAATTAAATTAGCTTCTAACACACATGTATGTCCATTTAATGTTGCAAGATTAAGTCCATGTCTAATTCCAGCATCAATTCTTTGTACATTATTTCTTTCAATTCCAAGGTCTAAAGCCATTTTATCTATTTGTGCAAAATCTACTCTAATACCCAATTCACTTAAAATATATGGATTTTCCTGTATTAAATTAATTGTATTTGCACCTAGTTTTTTATACACGTTTTGCGCACTTTGTGGACCTATTCCGAATTTTTCTAGGAATCCTACTATTTGCCAAAGTTCCCAATTTTCTATAAAGCTTTCCGAAATTTCTTTTGCCTTTTTTTCTGTTATTCCTTTAATTTGCGTTAGTTCTTCTGGATTTGCTTTTAGTACCTCTACTGTTGATACTCCAAATTTTTTGATTATCTTTTTTGCTGTTGCAGGTCCTACACCTTTTAT
>CALXZS010000068.1 GCA_944393305.1 uncultured Clostridia bacterium
AACTAAAGGAAATGCTTATATAAATGGACATGATATAGAAAAAGATTTTGTAAAAGCAATAGAAAAAGTTGGAGCAATTGTTGAAAATCCAGATTTATATATGTATTTATCAGGATATGATAATCTAAAATTAACCGCCAATAACTACAAAAATATTTCAAAAGAAAGAATTAATGAAGTTATAAAAATAGTAGGTTTAGAAAATAGAATAAAAGATAAAGTTTCAACATATTCATTAGGAATGAGGCAAAGGTTAGGAATAGCAGAGGCAATAATAAATAGTCCAGAATTACTTATATTAGATGAACCAACAAATGGTTTAGATGTTGAAGGAATAATTGAAATTAGAAATTTGATAAAAGATTTATCTAAAAATGGAATTGCCATATTAGTATCAAGTCATAATTTATCTGAAATAGGCAATATATGTAGCAGAATAATTGCAATAAAAAATGGAAGAATTGTAGAAGATAGTACTATTGATAATTTTACAGATGGAGGAAAATTATCATTAGAGGATGCTTTTATAAAAAAAGTAGGTGGAAATAAAATTGATTAAGCTAATTCAAAATGAACTAATAAAAATATTTAAAAGAAAAAGTATATATTTCTTATTTCTAATTTCAATTATTGCAATTATAATATACAACAACATTAATCCAGACCAAAATGAAGCACTCAGCTTTAATAGTAGTACAAAAGATTATAATATAGAAGCTATGGAAAAAGCCTTGGATAAAATTCCAAGTGATACGGAGGAATATATTACACAAAAAGCGTCAATAGAGTTATATAAGGTATACAATTCATTTGAAGAAGGTTCTTGGCAAAGATATGCTTTAAAAGAAGAAAATAGCGGAATGGTAATAAATAATGTTAATACAAATTATAACTTAGATATAAATAAATATTTAGAAAATATAATTAAGTATGAATTAGATTCTAAATATGAGATAAGTGAAGAAACATACAATACATCCAAAACAAAATATAATGAATATCTGCAAGCTTTAAATTCAAATGATTGGAAAGAGTTTGTAAGATTAAAAATACGTAATTTAAAAGAGTTAAAAAATGCATCAAGTGAAGAATTGAACATAGAAATAGAATATTATAATTTGAGGTTAGAAAATGATATAAACTTTTGGTATAATATTCAAAATCAATATGTGCAGGAGTATAAAAGTAATAGCTATGGAATATTAGCAATGAGAAATTACGAAAATGAATCACAAGCTTTTATAAATGAAAACATTAATAGATATAAAGCAAATATGAGCTTATGCAAATATGCCATAGAAAATAATATAGATTATGATATATCAAATAATGATAATTTGATATTAGATAATAAAATTGACGCAAGAATTTCTTTTATAAGAACTTTTGAACACTTTGAAATAATTATAGTAATAATTATTATTTATATTTCTACAACAATAGTAACAGAAGAAACAAATAAAAGAACTATAAAAAGTTTACTAACAAAACCTCATAAAAGAAGTACAATACTGCTTTCAAAAATATTTGCATGTATTATTACAACAATTATTTCAATGCTAGTTATTTTAATTGCACAGTATATTGTTGGAGGAATTACATTTGGATTTGATAGTTATAAATCAGGCTATATAGGCTATAACTATACAAATGGACAAGTATTTACAATGAATTTATTTATATATAATTTACTTGTTGGAATAAGTAAGTTACCAATGTATGTAATAATGATATTATTCTGTATATTTATAGGAATAATAAATAACCACACATCAATGTCAATGATAGTAACCCTAATTATATTTTTAATATCAAATGTAGTAATTGTTGAATGGTCAAAAGTTGAATCTCTTTCTTTAGTAACTAGATATTTTATAACAAATAATTGGGATTTTAGTACGTATTTATTTGGTGGAATATCTAATATAAGTGGAGTGACCTTCTTTAGTTCAATAATTATTTATATAATATATATGATATTATTATTAGGTTTATCAATTTATAAATTTAATAAAAAAGAAATAAATAATGTATAGGAGGTAATAAAATGAATATTTCAGAATTTTCAAAAAATTATAAGGAAAAAATGTTTAAGGGAGAAAAATCAGAATTTTTAGAAACAGACCCAGAATTTGTAGAAAGATTTGAAAATTTTGCTTTTTATTTGCCCAAGGAGGTTGTGAGCCACAATTAATAAGCCATTCAGGGGCAAATATAAAAATTGGAAATGATAGAAATAAGAGGAGATAAATTGAATAAATGGAGGATATAATGGATACAATAGAAATTTTAAAGTATTTGGTAGAGTTTAATACTGTTGAAGATAATGAAAATCAAGAGATAATTAACTGGATTGAAGAATATCTAAAGAAAATAGGGTTTGAATGCAAAAAAATCACAGATAATACAACTCAAAAAAGTTGTTTGATTGCAGAAATTGGTGAAAATCCCATTATGGCATTTTGTGGACATTTAGATACTGTAAAAGCTTCTGATGCTTGGACAAAAGATCCTTTCAAATTAAATATTAATGGTAACAAGATATATGGTTTAGGTGTCTGTGACATGAAAGGAGGAATATCTGCATTCTTAAAAGCATGTTCAAGTATCAATAAAAATAAGTTAAAAAGAGGTATTAAATTATTTTTTACATATGATGAAGAAATAGGATTTAATGGAATTAAATTGTTATTACAGAATAATATAGAATTCCCCAAATATTTAATTTTAGCAGAGCCAACAGATTTAGAACCTATAATTGCTACAAAGGGATGTATGGAAATGAAAGTTGATTTTTATGGAAAATCTTCACACTCAAGTAATCCTAATAATGGAAAAAATGCAATTTTAGCAGCAACTAAGTTTATTGATAAATTAATGATTTTTTCAAAAGAATTACAAGAATATAAGAATGATACATTTTCAATTCCATATACAACTATTAATATGGGCAAAATTTATGGTGGTGATGTAGTAAATAAAGTTCCAGACAAATGTACTATTGAATTTGATGCCAGAACTGTCGAGAAAAGTCATAACAAAATAATTATAGATAAAGTTAAAGATTTATTAAAAGATTATGATGCCAATTTAGATATAGGAATTAATATACAGGCTAATACAAATAGAGATAATAGTATGATAAAAGAAATTGAAAAAATAACAAAATGTAATGCTAAAAGTGAAAATTATATTACAGAAGCTAGTTTTATAAAAAACGCTGAATTTATAATATTAGGTGTAGGACCAATGAATGCACATCAAAGTGATGAATATATAGAAAAGGAAAAACTTGATAGGTTAGTAGAAATTTATAATAATATAATAAAAAAATATTGTTATTAACTTTCATTAGTAAAAATGTAAGTATAAATAATTATTTAATAACATATAAAACAAAATAAAGAATGCTATACGCACTACGCTGGAATCCTTCCAGCTTGTTTGAACGCTTACGCGGAACTGCAAAATCTTTAACATACAATTTAAAATAATTAATATAACTATGAACTGTAACAATAAGTAAAAAAATTAAAAATTTTCTAATAAAACTATTGACCGGTAGTTGCTACCGAATAATATAATTATATCGAAAATTAAAAAATGTCAACAGTGTTTTACAAAAATATATAAAAATTAAAGAAAGGTCTATATTAGTTGTTTTAAAATTTGTATATTTCAAAATTTCTTGTTCCTTGCTGTCACTGCTAAAATTCTTTGAATTTTACAGCTCCAAACTGCGCGGAACTACGAAATTTTAAATATACAATTAGAATATAAAAATAAGAAAGGAAGGATTTTTTATGGAAAAAATTAAATTAAACAATGGTGTTGAAATGCCAGTATTAGGATTAGGAACATTTTTATTAAAACCACAAGAAGCAGAAGAGGCTGTATATAATGCATTAAAATGTGGTTACAGACTTATTGATACTGCAAATGCATATATGAATGAAAGAGCAGTAGGAAGAGGAATTAAAAAGAGTGGAATTCCAAGAGAAGAAATATTTTTAGAATCAAAACTATGGCCAACAGTTTACACAAAAGAAACAGCAGTAGATGAAATGCTAGAAAGACTTGATACAAACTATGTAGATTTACTACTTATTCATCAACCAGCAGGAGATTATTTAGCAGGATATAAAGCTATGGAAAAAGCTGTTAAAGAAGGAAAAGCAAGAGCAATAGGATTATCTAATTTTGAAGGTAAACCATTAAAAGAAATATTAGAAAATTGCGAAATAAAACCAACAGTTATTCAAGTTGAAGCACATCCATATTATCCACAAAACGAACTAAAAGAAGAATTAAAAGATTATGATATGCATATTCAAGCTTGGTATCCATTAGGACATGGAGATAAAGGATTAATAGAAGAGCCTATATTTACAGAATTAGCACAAAAATATGGAAAATCAAATGCTCAAATTATACTAAGGTGGCATGTTCAATCTAGAAATATTGTTATTCCTGGAAGCAAAAATCCAGAACATATTAAAGATAATGGAAATATATTTGATTTTAAATTAACTGATGAAGAAATGAATGAAATAGCAAAAGTTAATAAAAATAAGAGATATTATATTCCAGACCCAGCTGTAACAGCAAGTTATGCAAAAATGGAATTAAACCCAGAAGCAGATGTATAAAATCAAAAGGAAATATACCGAATAATATTGAACAAATACAAATATCAGAAAACGAAATTAATATATGTGATTTACTAGTTAGAATTGGATTGGCTAGTTCTAAAAGTGAAGCTAAAAGAATGATTAGTGGTAATGGAGTAAAAATTAACGGAAAATCTGTTACAGATATAGGAAAAACAATTACAATTGATGAGGAGATAGTAGTGCAATTTGGAAAGAATAAATTTAAAAAAGTGACTAATTAGGCATAGAATGATTTTCCCTTATATGTTATTATATGAATTAATATAAATAGTTGATTGGAAATAATAAAATAGTAAAGGATGATAAAATGGAAAAATGGCTAAAACTTGCAATGGAGATACAAAAATTAAATATTTTTCGATTGATGAACTTCCATTGCTTGCAGAAGAAAAAAATAATAAAGAGCAAATTGAAATGTGCATTAGAGCAGCAAGAGATGAAAATTGGAAAGTAGAATTTGAATAAAAAATATAAAAATTTATTGATATTGAATAAGGGGGATTTCCATGGCAGCTTTAACAGTAGTTCCTTTATTAGGAACATTAGCAATATTATTTATAATATTTAATGTAATAATTATTGCATTATTCATAACAACAATAATATTGGGTATTATTAGAATTACCAAAAAGAAATTTAAGAAGACATTTATAGTATTGTTGATTTTAACTATACTTTTGGCTTTTATAGATTTTATAATAATAAATAATTTTGTAAATTATGATGATATACAAAGGCAAGAACAGATAAAAGAAGAAGGAGAAGAACTTGTTGCAATAAAGGACTATGATTATAGTAAAGTAGAACAATATTTAAATAATGGTTGGAATCCTAATGAAACAACAAAGGCTGTATATTATGCAATTAAATATAATCCAGAAGAAAACAAAGAAAAAGACGAATGGAGTATATTAGAATTGTTATTAAAAAATGGAGCAAATCCAGATGTGCAAATTTATGAAAAACCACAAGGGGTTAATACTCCACTTACTTATACAACAGAATGTGGCTATTATGGTGCAACAAAACTTTTACTTGAGTATGGTGCAGATCCTAATTATCAAGAATCTAATATGAATAAAAATGGATTACTTGCTTTAAAATTTTATGATAATGATAAGGCAGCAGAAACATTACAGCTGTTATTAGACTATGGAACTGATTTAGACATAAGAACAAATGTAGGATATGGAGTAGATGAATCTGGTAGAGAAGAACTAAAGAATTTTGAAAATGATTATAGTAAAGTTAAAGAAAATGTACCAGATTATGATGCAATAGTTGGGATAATAGATAGATTAGAGTTATGATTATAGGGAGATAAATAGTAAGTATTGGAGGAAAAATATGTTAGGAATTTTTATTTTGTTAATAATAGCTATGCTGTTAGTAATTAAATTTTGTAAGAAGACAATGAAAATTGTGTTATCTATTATAATTGTCTTAATTACATTATATTGTATCGTTATTTCTGTTGATATGAATAGAGTAAACAGTTTGAGAGAACCTATATTTGCAATAGTTAAGCAAGAAGATGATTCTTCTATGAAAACAATAGTATATCAAGGATTAGGCTATGAAGTTAAAATGATTAAAGATGTAACGGAAGATAAAACAGTAAAAGTAGAAATGTATATGTTTAATAAATGTATAGCAGGAGCTATTGAATAATCAGCACTATAAACTACAATCAATAAAGCAGATAATTAGTAATTTGTCTCGCAGATTGCAAATTTTAATTTTAAATAAAATGAGTAAATAAATATAGGATTTAGAATGAGTATATTATTTTTGATATGCTCATTTTTAATTAAAATAAGGTAAAATTTCTCATAAACCTCCTGAATTATGTAAAATGAACAAAATGTTATATAATATAGTTGTAGTTCTATATTGAAATATTTTAAAGGAGGTAATTGTCATGAGAGAATTATTTGTAAACAAAGTGATCGACTTAACAAAAGAATTTCTAGACAATAACCAAAGAACAAAGTTAAAAGAAATACTAACAGAAATATGTTTAAATTACCAAATAGAAATATTAGAGCAAAACCAAAGAGAAGCAATACAACACAATAATGAAGAATTATTAAATAAATTTATTTCTTCAAAAGAAATTGAAGGATGTTCAACAAGAACTTTAAATTACTACAAGGATAATATAACTAAAATGTTAGAAAAAATAAACTTACCAATTGAAGAAATTACTACTGAAATATTAAGAGATTATTTAGCTGATTACAAAAATAGTTCTAAAGCAGGAATGGTAACAATAGACAATATCAGAAGAACATTATCAAGTTTCTTTGCTTGGCTAGAAAATGAAGATTATATTGTAAAAAGTCCTGTTAGAAGAATACACAAAGTAAAGACCACTAAAAGAGTCAAAGAAACTTTAACTGATGAAAATTTAGAAAAATTAAGAGATACTTGTTCAAATGTAAGAGATTTAGCAATATTAGAACTATTAATATCTACTGGTATGAGAGTAGGAGAACTAACTAAATTAAATATTTCTGATATGGATTTTCAAGAAAGAAGTTGTATAGTTTTAGGAAAAGGAAATAC
>CALXZS010000069.1 GCA_944393305.1 uncultured Clostridia bacterium
TTCATTCCGTGTGACTTTATTTTGTAGCACTGAACGTTAAAGTTGCTATATAAAAATTCATTATAAAAACACCAATATACATTCTAAAACATTTCAGTGAACGAAGCTCAAAGAGCGAAGTGTAACGTGTAAGCTGAAGCAAGAGGCGAACCGCACCGTGAAATGTGGAAGAATGTATATTGGTGTTTTAGTATATATTACTGAATTGTAACAACTTTTTCCTATACAATAAAGTATCTCAAAAATAACTATTGTAAAATTTTTTCATTTATGTTAATATTTTAGATAAAAGAGAGGAAAATATGAAAGATAAAAAATACATTAGAAATTTTAGTATAATTGCACATATAGACCATGGAAAATCAACATTAGCAGATAGGCTAATAGAAATGACAGGTGTTTTAACAAAAAGAGAAATGTCAGAACAAGTGCTAGATAATATGGATATAGAAAAAGAAAGAGGAATCACAATAAAATCACAAGCAATAAGAATGAAATATAAAGCAAAAGATGGAAACACTTATGAATTAAACTTAATAGATACACCAGGACATGTGGACTTTAATTATGAAGTATCAAGAAGTTTAGCAGCTTGTGAGGGAGCAATATTAGTAGTAGATAGCACACAAGGAGTAGAAGCTCAAACTTTAGCAAATGTATATCTAGCAATAGATAATAATTTGGAAATAGTACCTGTTATAAACAAAATTGACTTACCAAGTGCAAGACCAGATGAAGTAAAAGAAGAAATAGAAAATATCATAGGAATACCGGCTAAAGACAGTCCATGTATATCTGCTAAAACTGGACTAAATGTTGAAGAGGTTTTAGAAAAAATAATAACAGATATACCCGCACCAGAAGGAGATGAAAACGCACCACTTAAAGCACTTATTTTTGACTCAATATATAATGATTATAAAGGCGCTATTGCATATGTAAGAATAAAAGACGGAACAGTAAAACCAGGTGATGAAATAAAACTAATGTCATCAGAAAAAAGTTTTGTAGTTACAGAAGTAGGATATTTTGAGCCAGGAAGATATGAAGTAGCAGATTCACTTATGGCAGGAGAAGTTGGATATATAGCGGCAAGCATAAAAAGCTTGTCAGATATAAGAGTGGGTGATACAATCACAAATAAAGAAAATCCAGCAAAAGAACCATTACCAGGATATAAAAAAGTAAATCCAATGGTATATTGTGGACTTTACCCAATGGATGGAAGCGACTATGAAAATCTAAAAATAGCATTAGAAAAATTAAAATTAAATGATGCAGCATTAGAATATGAACCAGAAACATCAACAGCACTTGGTTCAGGATTTAGATGTGGATTTTTAGGATTACTCCATTTAGAAATAATAGAAGAAAGACTAGATAGAGAATTTGATTTAAGTTTAATCACAACAGCACCGTCAGTTATATACAAAGTATATAAAACAGATGGCGAAATGATAAATATATATAACCCATCAGATTTACCAGAACCAGCAAAAATTAGCAAAATAGAAGAACCTTTTGTAGAAGCAAGTATAATGGTACCAAAAGACTTTGTTGGAAATGTTATGGGACTATGCCAAGACAGAAGAGGAATTTATATAGATATGCAATATCTAGACCAAAATAGAGTAACTTTAAAATATGAATTACCTCTAAATGAAATAATATACGATTTTTTTGATACTCTAAAATCGAAAACAAAAGGATATGCTTCATTAGATTACTATTTAAAAGAATATAAAGAATCAGATTTGGTAAAATTAGATATATATGTAAATAATGAACCTGTCGACGCACTATCTTTTATTGTGCATAAATCAAATGCATATAATAGAGGTAGAACATTAACAGAAAGACTAAAAAAAGAAATTCCAAGGCAATTATTCACAATTCCTATACAAGCAGCAATAGGAGGACAAATAATTGCTAGAGAAACAATATCTGCACTAAGAAAAGACGTTTTAGCAAAATGTTATGGTGGAGATATTACAAGAAAGAAAAAACTATTAGAAAAACAAAAACGTGGTAAAAAACGTATGAGAGAATTTGGAAACGTAGAAATTCCTCAAGAAGCATTTCTAAATGTTCTAAAAGCAGATAATAAAGAATAGTAAAAAATCAATAGAAGGGAGAAAATCGTATTTTTCATTATACGATGGATTTAAATGGAAGAAAATCAAGTAGAAGGAAGAAATAGTGTAATAGAATTATTAAAATCTGGAAAAGATATAAATAGATTATATATTCAAAAAGGTGAAAAACATGGCTCAATTCTTGAAATTATTAAATTAGCCAAGAAAAACAAAGTTATAATTTCAGAAGTAGAAAAAAGCAAATTAGACAAAATGGCAAATATGCAAAATCATCAGGGGGTTATTGCAATAGTACCACCTTTTGAATATTCAGATGTTGAAGATATTTTAGAAGAAGCCAAAAAAAGAAATGAAGATCCATTTATCCTAATATTAGACCAAATAGAAGATGTGCATAATTTAGGATCAATAATTAGAACTGCTGAATGTAGTGGTGTTCATGGAATAATAATTCCAAAAAGAAGAGCAGCACAAGTAAATAGTACAGTTAATAAAACATCAGCAGGAGCAGTTCAGTATATGAAAATTGCTAGAGTAAACAATATAAATGAAACTATAAACTATCTAAAAGAAAATAATGTATGGATATATGGTACAGACATGAATGGAACTTCATATTATGATGAACAAGATTATAAAGGTGGTGTAGGAATAGTCATAGGAAGTGAAGGCTCAGGAATGAGCAGATTAGTAAAAGAAAATTGTGACTTTCTAATAAAAATACCTATGAAAGGAAAAATAAATTCACTAAATGCTTCAGTATCAGCAGGAATTGTAATGTATGAAATTATGAAACAAAGGAGAAAATAAATGAAACCAAATAAATTAAAAAGAAATTTAATTATTATTTTTTCTATAATATTAATATTATTAGCTTTGGGTCTTGTATTATATAATACAACAGATATTTTTAGAACAAAAAGAGGAGCATTTTTTAGATATTTTGAACAAATACCAGATGCATTTGAAATACTAGAAACTACTGATGAATATAAAACATATCAAAATACTAAAAATAGCATGCCTTATACAACAACTGGAGAAATGGTAATAACAGACTCAAGCAATATTGCAGATTCAAGCATTTTAAATAAAATTTCCATGAATGTAAATGGAAGAACTGACAATAAAAACGAAAAAAGTAATACAGAAATATCAGTTAATAGTGACAATACAGCATTATTTAATATGACAGTAGCAAGAGATAAAAACTTGTATGGATTTTATGCGCCTCAAATTGCAGATGGATATATAGTTTTTAGAAATGAAAAATTAAATGAACTAGCAGAAAAAATGGGACTTGAATATGCAAATAACGTTCCTGAACAAATAATGCCATTAAATATAGAAAGTATTTTAGAAGTAAAAAATCAGGAAAAAACGCATATTGCAAAATATATAAAAATGATTAGCAATCAAGCAACAGATACAGCTTATACTAAAGATAGTAATAAAAAAATCGAAATAGAAGGACAATCATATGACACAACTGCATATACATTAAAACTAAATTCAGAACAAAATAGTGACTTACAAATTTCTATATTAGAAGAACTAACAACTGATAGTGTTATGATGAATTTCATAACTTCGAAATGTAGACTTATAAACTTAAATAAAGATTATACAGATATAAATACATTAAATAGTAAAATGAAAGAAAGAATAGAACTATTAAAAAATGACCCATCTAAGGCAGGAGAATTATCAATAACTGTTTATGAAAATTGGCAAAAAAATATTCAAACAAAAATCGAATTTAATGGAAAAATTATTACCATAAATCATATAGAAAACGATGATGATAATTATGCAATAGTAAAAATAGAAAACGAAGATAGTAGTTCTACTACAATTAAATTAGAAAAAAATACTGATGGTCATACATTAAAAATACAATCAGAAGAAAACGAAATAATAAAAAGTGCAGAATTTATACATTCTTTAACAGGAACAGTAAGAGAAAATAATATTCAAAATCATCTAACAATAAATTTAGTAGATGATATTAAAAGAATTACTTTTGAGTATAATGACAATATAAACTTTACAAATGATATAGGAACATTAAGAGATATGCAAGACGATAAAGTTGCAGTTATAAACGATTATGATTCAGAATATTTAAAAAACTTTATCAATTTAGTAAAAACTCAAATTAATACAGTATATATAAATCAAGCAACATCGATTGGGATTAATTTAGACCCACTATTTGAAGTGGAATAGAGCTTAAAAACAAATGAGGTAAAAAAATGAATTTAGAAGAAGCAAATTATTTGTTGGAAAATACAGATGATAAGCTAAGTGTATTTGCAAATAACAGTATATGGGATTTCGACACAGTTCAGATTGCACTATTGGCCGGTAAATTTTTAAACGATTCAGAAAAAATAAAATTATTTAACTATCCGCATTTTGAAAATGCGGATAATGAACTAAAAAGCATGATTACAGAATTAATCATAGATCAAAATGTTCTGTTGCAAGCTTTATATAATGAAAAAGTTACTAAAGGTCTTTCTGAACTTGATTTGTGCGTGCTAACTGAAAATTTAAATGATAATGGAAGAATGCAAATATTAAATGATGATGCTTTTATCCAAAGACATAAATTAAAAGGAAATTATTATTTATATATAGTTAGTGAATTAAAAGACGAAAAAATAATAAAATTAGTATTTGAAAATAAAAAATTAGACAGATTAGATAAAATTTTAATACTATCTAAATTAAGTCCAGAAGCTTTGGTTGACTTTTTTTCAAGTAATAAAGATTTCTTGAAAGAAAATAACATAGACCCTTTAGAAATCGTTATAAATCTAAATAGTGATTCGCAAAAAATATTTGTGCAAAACCTAGAAAAAACCAATTTAACATTAAAAGAAAAAAAGAGAATACTTGCCATGCTTAAAAGTGATGTTAAACAAAGTATTTCCATTGATAATTTTCCTAAAGAGTATCAAACAGCACTTAGTATGACAACAGATAAAACAAATGGAGAAAATCATATAGTATTAGATTTAGATAGAAAAGTAGAAGATTATCGTGGTTTAGAAGATTTAATAATTGTAGTTCCAGATAATTTTAATGAAGAACAAAGAGAAAAATTTAAGAAATTTTGTGAAGCTTATCCAGATTTAAAAGTAAAAAATGTCATGGAATGTAAAGGCGAAAAATTTACTTTTAGCTCTAATGGAAGAGATTATGTTGAAGCGGAAAAGTGGATAGATTCGGTACTAGGAAAAATAAAACCAGAATATACAGATGTGCAAAAGTTAGCTATTATTGATAATGAGATAGGCAAGAAAATAACTTATAGCCCTGACTATGAAACAGAAGTATTTGATTTAAATAATAATAGAGCTTTATGGAAAATAATATCTAATGGGGTTGGAGTATGCAATGGAATTTCAAGAATTGAACAATATATGTTAAAAAGAGTTGGAATAGAAAGTCAAATTATTGTATCAAAAAAACACGCTTTTTTGAAAATAAAAAATATTGAAATGCCATTATCAGATGGTACAACTGTAAGAGGAGACACTATAATAGATTCAACATGGAATTTATTTGCCGGAAGATTTGGTGCAATGCCTCCTATATTCTGTGTTGATTATGAACAAGCAAGAAAAATAGATATTGAAGCAGATGGAAAAGATAGTGAATCGCACAAAAATGATGATGAATTTCAAGAAAAAACATTAAGAATAGAAAATTCAGAACTAGGTAAAATATTTTTTAGCGTGGGGTTGTGTGATAGATATGGAGATTTTCCTATAAAAGATTTAGTAGTAGGTTCAAAACAATTTCACGATAGGTTTAGTAATAATCCTGAACTTGATATTAATAAGCAATTTTTAATATTAGAAGCTAATTATCCAGATTTCGCAAAATACCAAGATGAAACCTCATTCATAATAAGTGATGTATTGTTGAGCGATGAGAGATTAAGGTTTAATGAAAGCTATATAGGAAGAGTATTTGATAGAAATGATGAAGAAAAAAAGCCAGTTTTAAGCGTCTATGTAGATTTCGATGATAGTAACAAAAAATTTTGGTATGCAGATGAAAAAAGAGGATCATTTATAGAACTAACACAAGAAGAATTTGAAAGAAGATTTGATTGCTATGAAAAAGATTTAGAAGAATACCAAGGAGCAAAACCATGGGAAAAAGATTGTAGCAAAAAAGAAAATAGTGCAAGAATTGAAAGAGATGTTAGTGACCAAGGAGAAGATAGATGAATATAATAGAGAGAATAATTCTGAAAATAAAAAAATTATTTAGTAAAAAAGAAAAAGTAAAAGAACTAGAAGCTCCAAAAGAAAAATTAAAGAGTCATAATAATGATTTTTTAGAATCATTAAAAGTATATAGAAGAAATAACAAGATTATTGTTAAAAAAAGTGAGGGTAACGGACTAGGCATAATGCATGGTGCGGTAAAATATAATATAAATCAAAATTAATGTTTTTGGGGATGTTTTTGGGGACACCTCCCAAAAACAGCTAAAAAATAAAAGTAACTATTCACAGTTTAAATAAATTGCTTAAACTTTAATATACATTCTTTCACATTTCACTTCGCGGTTCGCTTGCACTGGGGCGCTCGCACGTTACGCTTCGCTCCTACGTCGCCTACGCTCACTTGAAATGCTCAAGAACATATATTAAAGTTAAAAATAAGATTAAAATTGTAAATTGTGTTAATATTTATAGCTAAAATAAATTGCTTAAACTTTAATATACATTCTTTCACATTTCACTTCGCGGTTCGCTTGCGCTTCAACGCTCGCACGTTACGCT
>CALXZS010000070.1 GCA_944393305.1 uncultured Clostridia bacterium
TCCAACATCTTTTCTTATTCTTATTGCATCTTCTCTATTTGATAAATATGCTATTGTATTTAATACTATATCTTTATTTTGTCTGATTGTTATTGGTGTTCCAAATGAATTTGATAGTTGTATTGTATAATTTGTTGCAAATAAAGCATTTGAGTATGCTACTAATGTTGATTTTGTGTCGTCATCAATTTGTTTTGTTAATATTTCTCCTAAAACAAATGGACCTTCTTCATCAGTATCTAATTTTTTTGTTATATCTGAATTAATATCCTCTCTATAAAATGAATTATCTGTTGATTGTAAGAAAGGACTTGCTGTAACTCCTAAGCTTTCCATTTCTTCCTCTGATACATTATTTATTTTTCCAGCGTCTAATAATGCTATCATTCCATCAGTGTATAAATCTTTTACTATATCATTATATGTCATTTGAGGAATTATTAAATCTGGACTATTTACAAGCATATTATCTGATGATTGTTCACATACTACACCATTTGAAAAACTTATTCCGAATTGTGAAAGTATTTTATTTACATTGGTTAGTTCTCCTTGATTTGTATTAAATGCATAAGGGTCTTGTAACCACATTATATTTCCACCATTATTTATATAGTTTTGTATTTTTTCTGTTTCTAAATCTGTAAAATCACTTGTTGGATTTGCTATTACAAGTACATCACATGTTTCTGGCATATCTGATGTTAAAAGGTCTAATGAATTTACATCATTTACATCATTTTCAATATATACTTTTAATTGTTCCATAGGAAGTGATGAATCTATTCCATATTCGCCATGTCCTGTTAAGAAGTATATTTGTGGTTTTTGTGCTATTGTAACATCTAAAATAGCATTTGTTAGTTTTTGTTCTGTTATATCTATTGTTTGATATGTAGAACTATCAAAAGTGTACATTTCACTTGAATCTATTATTTTATATCTTTGGCTTGATTGCACTGCAACTAATTGACTATCTGTACCTACTCCATATTGTGCTGCTAAATCTGGTCTTTCTGATGTATTTATTAGTTGAATTGTTATTTTATCATTAGTATCATTATATTGTTTTGCAAGTGTTACAGCTGTATCTTCTTCATCATATCCAAAGAAATATAATGTTACATTTTGTTCTATATTAGCTACTTGCTCTTTTGATTCATCTGAAAGAGTATATAGTTTTTCGGCTGTAAAGTCTATTGGTGTTAAGTCTAAATTAATAAATACTAAATTTATTAATAAAAATACTGCAATTAAAATTAATACTAATGCCAATGTTAATACAGTATCTCTTATCCATTTTGTTTTTATTATCTCTATTAGTTTTCTCATTACTTTCACCTCCTATTTCACACTTTTTCTTCTTTGTATTACCATAATTGTGAAAATTATAAATAATACTGTAAACGAAACTAAAAGTACTAAGTTTTGTATTGAAATTGCTCCATTTACGAATGACATATAGAAAGCATCCATTAATGAGAAATTTACAAAAGCGCTACTAAATCCAGGTAAAAACCAAGATAGCATAAAGAATGCAATAGATATTACTGCTGCAATTATTTGATTTTCTGTTAAGCTTGAAGCAAACATACCAAATGAAATATATGCTAGTGCTAGTAATGCGAATCCTAGAATTGCTACTAATGATTTACCTAGTTGTGGCTCTCCAAAATAGCATAAAATTGCATAATATATTAAAGTTAATGCAACTGATAATAATACAACTAATGCAGCTGCTATAAATTTTCCTAAAACGATTGATGTAACACTTCTTGGTGATGTTAATAATAATTGTTCTGTTCCATTTTTTCTTTCTTCTGAGAACATTCTCATTGTAAGTAATGGAATTATGAAAATAAGTATTACTTGAACTGATATAAACATTGAATTTTTAAACAAATTTGAGAAATCCACATATCCTCCTAGTATGATACTCCAAAATATATTAGCGTAAAATACAATACTACACATTAATAGAAAAATTCCTATGTATATGTATCCAATTGGTGATAAAAAATATGATTGAAATTCCTTTTTAACGATTGCCCACATTATTTTTTACCTCCCTTTTTGTTATTTTCTTTGTTTTTCTCTTTTAACTTCTTTCTTTTTTCTTTTTCTTCTTTTGCTTTTTCTATATCTTCTTTCCACTGTTTATCAAATTCTTCTTTTGCTTTTTGTTTCTCTTCTTTTTTTATTCTTTTTACTTCTTTTTTTCTTTCGTCTTTTGACATGTTGTTTAATTTTTCTTCTAGTTTAGCTTTTTCTTTTTTCTCTTTTTCTTCTTTTGCTTTCATTTCTTTTTCTTTGCTATTTATAAGTTTTAAGAAAGCATCTTCTAATGTTACTTCTGTTTTCTTCAATTCTAATATATTTATATTATTCTTTGGGAATAAATCAAATACTTCTTTTCTTAAATCTACATTCTTTTCAGATGTTAGTAAATATTGTTTTGAACCATCTGAATTTGTTTTTATTAATTTGCTTTCTTTGAAATTATTTATTTTTTTGCAAACAGTTGCTATTTTATTTTTCTTATCTTCTACTGTAACATATATACTATTTTCTTCTTTAAATTGTTCTTCTAAATGTTCTGGAGTATCCACAGCTAATATTTTGCCTTTGTTTATTATAATTACTTTCTCGCAAATTTGACTTACTTCTGATAAAATGTGTGAGCTTAGTATTACAGTGTGCTTTTTTCCTAGCTTTTTTATTAATTCTCTAATTTCTGTTATTTGTTTTGGGTCAAGTCCTACTGTTGGCTCATCCAATATTAGAACTTCTGGATCACCTATTAATGCCCCTGCTAGGCTTACCCTTTGCTTATACCCTCTTGATAATTTTCTTATTTGTTTTTTCTCGACTTCTTTAAGTCCTGTTTGCTCTAGTACTTTATCTACTTTTTCTTTTCTTTCTTTTCTTTTAACTCTTTTTAGAGATGCCATATAATTTATGAATTCTCTAACTGTTAATTCTTGATATAATGGGGTTCCTTCTGGCATATATCCTATTTGTTTTTTTACCTTATTAGGCTCTTTTGATATTTCATACCCATTTACAAAAATTTTTCCTTTAGTTGGTTCTATATATCCAGTTATCATGTTCATGGTTGTACTTTTTCCTGCACCATTTGGACCTAAGAAACCTACTATTTCATTGTCTTTTACTTCAAAGCTAATATTATCTACTGCTAAAAAGTTGCCATACTTTTTTGTAATGTTTTTTACTTCTATCACTGATGGTTCCTCCTTCTCTTATTTCCCTAAGGATTTCCGTTTCATATTACCACTATATTGTATTTATTTCAAGTTTCAATATGTTTTTTCACATAAAATTTACATTATTATATTACTATGGTATAATAATTTTGTTAATTTTAGAAAATACTTTTGTGCGAGGAGGTTTTCCGATGGAGATTGGTATTTTCCTCCAATATTTATCGGCAATTGTGGTTGCCATTCTTCTGTGTTACATGTTTTATCACAGAAAAAGGTGACCAACAAGAAAAAAGTCCGGACTTTTGCCTGGACTTTTTTCTTGTTAATTTTTAAAAAATGTTTCATATGCTCTATATGCTGTATATACATCAAATTTGCAAGTTACTTCATATGGTGCATGCATAGATAAAACTGGTACACCACAGTCTATAACATCTACTCCTTTATTTGCAAGGATATATGCTATTGTTCCACCTCCTCCGATGTCAACTTTTCCTAATTCTGCTACTTGGAATCTTATATTATTTTGATTAAATATTCTTCTTATTTCTGCAACATATTCTGCATTTGCATCAGATGAATTATATTTTCCGCCTGACCCTGTATATTTATTTATACTTATACCTTTTCCCAAAAATCCTCCATTTTCTGTATCTGAAACAGAAATATATAATGGGTCTACTCCTGCGTCAACATCTGCTGAAAGCATTTTTGAATTGCAAAATACTTTATCCAATAAATTAGGTCTGTTTATTCTTGTTTTATTTAATAATTCTGAAATAAATGTGTCAAACACATGTGATTCCATTCCTGTATTTCCCATGCTTCCAATTTCTTCTTTATCTGAAAATAGGCATACAGCAGTTCTTTTTGGTTTTTCTATATTTAAAATTGCTCTTAAAGAAGTATATACACAAACTTTATCATCTTGACCATATCCAGCAATTAGGCTTTCGTCTAATCCTAGAGTTCTACATTTAAAAGCTGGAACTATTTCTAATTCTGAACTTACAAAATCCTCTTCGTTTATTCCATATTTTTTATTTAATAATTTTAATATATTATTTTTAACACTGTTTTTATCTTCTTCTTTATCTGGTATACTTCCTACTAAAACAGATAAATTTTCTGCATTTATAGCTTCTGATAATTTCTTTTGTTGTTGCTCTTTTGCTAAGTGTGGTAAAAGGTCTGTTATTGTAAATACTGGTTCATTTTCATTTTCACCAATTGTTACATATATTTTTTCTCCATTTTCTTTTACTATTACTCCATGAATTGCAAGTGGAATTGCTGTCCACTGATATTTTTTTATTCCTCCATAATAGTGTGTTTTTAAATATGCTAAATTTCCTTCTTGTTTTAATGGGTTTGGTTTTAAGTCAAGTCTTGGTGAATCTGCATGAGCTCCTATTATATTTACTCCACCTTCTAATGTTTCTTCACCTATTACTGCTAAATATATATTTTTTTCTCTATTTATATAGTATACTTTATCTCCAGGGTGTAATTCTGAATATTCATTTAAACTTTTAAAACCTTTTTCTCTTGCCAATCTTTCTGTTTCTTTTATTATTTCCCTTTCTGTTTTAGCTTTATTTAGAAAGTTCATATATTCATTTGAGAATTCATATATTTTGTTTTTTTCTTCTTCTGTAATTTCTTCCCATCCTGATTTTTTATTTAATATTAAATCTTTCATGTTTACCTCCGTTCTTATTTTTTACATTATATCAATAGTATATCAAAAAATAAAGTTAAAATTCAAATTTTATTCTTTTTATATTTACAAATATTTTTATTTATTGTTTAATATATATTAATGAATATTATTTAGGAGTGAAATATGAACGCTATACTTTATAATGCAAATGCTACACTTTCCCCTATTTCGGAGGAAGAAGTCTTTAAAGAAGCTAAGCAAATTATTGATAATAACAATTCTAATTTTAAAGAAATAAAGCCAAAGGGTAGAAAAAAGTGGCCAATAGTTCTTATTTGTATAATAATATTGTTAATAATTTTAGGCATTTTATCTACAATATTTGCTTTATTAAATATTAATAATGATAAAATTATTTCTGGAATATCTATTTTAGGAATTGATGTTTCTGATTTAACAAAAGAAGAAGCTACTACTAAAATTAATAAAAACCTAAATACTAGACTAAATTCAGAATTAGTATTTAGCCATAACGAACAGTTATATAATATTTTACCTAATCAATTAGAATGTTCATATAATGTTAGCGAAGCCGTTGATAAGGCTTATTCTTATGGAAGAGACGGAAATATTTTTCAAAATAATTTTGATATTTTAAATACTTTATTTAAAAAAGTAAATATTAATCCTTCTTTTACATATAATGAAGATTTATGTAATTCTATAATTGAACAAATGAATTCTAATTTTGAAGATGGTTTGAAACAAGCTTCCTATACTATTGATGGAAATAATTTGGTTATTACTGCTGGAAAATCTGGAAATGTTATTGTTAGTGATAATTTGAAAGATATGATTGTAGATAAACTAACGGCTATTGATTATAATACTGATTCAATAGAAGTTCCAGTTGAAATGAAAGAACCTGATAGCATTGATATTGATAAAATTCATAGTGAAATTTATAAAGAACCAGTTGATGCTTATTACACTAAAGAACCTTTTGCAGTATATCCTTCTTCAACAGGATTGGATTTTAATATTTCGATTGATGAAGCTAAAAACCTTTTAAATACTGCTAGTGAAACTTATACTATACCTTTGAAAACTTTATACCCAAATGTTACAACAAATGATATTGGTATGGAAGCTTTTCCAGATACTCTTGCAACTTTTTCTACAAGCTATGCTTCAAGTAATGCCAATCGTTCAACTAATATTGCACTTGCTGCCTCAAAGTTGAATGGAAAAGTTTTGATGCCGGGTGAAGAATTTTCATTTAATGATACTGTTGGCAAACGTACTGCTAGCGCTGGTTTTAAAACAGCTACTGTTTATTCAAATGGTCAAGTAACAACTGATTATGGTGGAGGAATTTGTCAAGTATCTAGCACATTATATAATGCTGTACTTAGAGCTAATTTGGAGATTACAAATAGAGTAAATCATACTTTTACAGTTGGTTATGTTCCAATAGGACTAGATGCAACAGTTTCATGGGGAGCACCTGATTTTAAATTTAAAAATAGTAGAAGTTATCCAATAAAACTTGTTGCAACTACACAGGGTAAAAGACTTTCTATAAGTATTTATGGTTTGAAAGAGGAAGTTGAATATGAAGTTGAGTTAGTTTCTTACAAAACTGGCACAGTTCCATATACTACTGTTTATACAACAGATTCTTCTTTGGCTAAAGGTCAAACTAAGGTTGTACAATCTGGCTCTAATGGTGCTAAGTCTGAGGCTTATAAGATTTTAAAGTTAAATGGCAAAGAGGTTTCTCGTACTTTACTTTCTAAAGATACATATAGCCCTCATAATCAAATAATTGCTAGAGGAACAAGATAATTTTTTGTATAAGTATTGACAATGGGTGATAATTTGTGTTATTATATTTAGTGTCGCAAGTATTGTGATATCTAAATGGGTCAGTAGCTCAGTTGGATAGAGCAACGGCCTTCTAAGCCGTGGGTCGGGGGTTCGAATCCCTCCTGGCTCA
>CALXZS010000071.1 GCA_944393305.1 uncultured Clostridia bacterium
ATCCTACTGAAACTAAAACAGTAAGTAAACAACCAGTAAACTTTAATGTAGAAGTTACCATGGATGATGGAACAAAGATAGAATCAACTAAAAATGCATTTGCAGCATTTTCTATACTTGAAGGAATGCATAGTGAAGCATCAGAACAGATTTATAGAAATTTGCAAGAATTACTTATATCATTGGACTATTTTACAGAAGAAGATTTCCAAGTTCCAGGAACACAAGTATTAGAATGGATATTACCAGGTTATACTCCACCAGTATGGCCAGCAAGGGAAGCAAATGAATATGGTGCATTCATAAGATCTGAGGAAAATCTAGAAGATGGATTTGAACCGGGAGAAGAAATTATTGCACCAGCAGATGCAACAATAACAGAAGTTGGAGAAACCTCAATAAAATTAAAATTAAAAGAAGTTGATGAAGCTACATTAGAACAGCTACAAAAGAAATTAGGTGAAGATACTAATGTAGTATTAGATGGAAAATGTATATTAGACATGGAATTTTACATAGAAGGAATAAACACTAGCATTAGTCTAAGAGAAGGACAGGAAGTAAAAAGAGGAGATACAATAGGAACAACAACAAGTGAAGATATACATGTTATACTATATAATGTAGATAAATCTATTGTAGATTATGTGGAAGACTATATGAGTCCAAGCTATGGTGGAGAATTAAATGTAGTAATAGGAAATGATTATAATGTTAATATAAATGAAGATTCTAATAATGTTATAACTGATGTTGAAACTTTCCAGGAAGCATTTTCAAATTTCCCAGGTATAGTAGAGCATGCACAAGACTTTTTGGATGTACAAGAAGAATATGGTGTAAATGCTGTATTTGCTGGAGCAGTTGCTGCAAATGAGTCTGGTGGAGGAACTAGTGCAATAGCGCAAAATGCTAATAACTGGTTTGGAGTAAAAGGTGATTATAATGGTATGTCTCATAATGGATGGAGTAAATATCCAACTGTAAAGGATTCTATAAAAGATTTTGCAGATATAATTTCTAGAGAATATTTTGCATATGGCAGTAATACAATTTTTGAAATCGGAGAGGGAGGGTATTGTGACCCACCTGATAAATGGATTCGTGATGTATCATCATTAATGACAAGTGCTTTACAAAAAGTAATGTAAAAAAGGAAGAATTATGAAAATTATAGTTAGAATAATAATTGTTATTTTGTTTGCCTTATTAATCGGACAATTAGCATATTATAATTTGAAAAACAATCAAACAAATAATGTAGAAAATAATCAACTTAGTAGTTTAATTGAAAATAATACAAATTTAATACAAAATTTGACTAATGAAAATGTAATTGATGGTTACTTTGTATTTAATCTTATTACACAGCCAGAAGGATATGTTGAACCTGATAATTATTATTTAATAGATAGAATGTACTTAGGAAATGTCGATACTGAAGTTATTAGACAAAAAATAGAACAATTTATTAAAGAAGATGTTGAAGAAATTGGTTCACTTACAACTCTAAAGTCAGAGAACTATAAACTTCAGTACTATGATACTCATACAGAAGAAATAAACAATATGGGAATATATAGTGCAGAAGACTTTTCAGCAATATCAAGACAAATAAATTTGTTAGCTTTAAATGATCAATATGAAAGTAGTACAATAGATAGAACAGATTGGACAGAAACTGATGATGGTTATACAAGATTAAAAATAATATTTACATATGAAAGTGGTAAAGATTTAGAACTTTATGTTTATATAGCAAACGACAGTACTACTCAGCCAAATATAAAATTTTCTAGTGCAGAATAATTAATAATGTAAACCTTCAAGCATAGCGAGAAAGGAAAAACATAGTATGAATAAAAAGTTAAAAATAATATTAGTAATCATAGGTATATTAATACTAATAGTATTAAATTTATTAGTATATATAAATGCACATACACAAAACGAGAATACAAACACAACTGAAAACGTAATCAATACTATTGTAGAACATAATATTGCAACAGAAGAAGAAACAGAGCAATCAAGAAAAGAAATGCTTAATTCATACCCAGAAGCAACAAGAATGAAAGTATATGTGGGTCAATATATATCTGCAATAGATAGTAAAGATTACGAAACAGCATACAACCTATTATATGAAAATTTTAGAAATACATATTTCAAAACATTAGAAGACTTTCAAAATTATGCAGAGCAAAAATATCCAGATGAAATAGTGGTTGAATATTTAAACATGGAAAGAGAAGGCACTATGTATATAGTAACTATAAGCATAACTGACCCATTAAATAGAGACACCCCAGCAATACAGCAAAATATAGTAATACAAGAAAATGACCTAAATGATTTTGTTTTATCTTTTAATGTAGAATAAGGAGAAAAATATGACCATAAAATCTAAAATAACATTGGCATTAAGAAATTTCTTTAAAAAGTTTGGAAAAATCATATTTATTGCATTATTAGTATGGATAATTATTTTCATATTCAATATGTATTTGAGAAATTTACCAGAGCAATTAGTTGCGACAAATACATACGACCCAGATGACCCTGTTATAGAATATGGAGGAAGAGTTCCAGAAAATGAACAAAGTTCAGTAAATGAAACTCTGGAAAGTTATCTAAATTATTGCAAAAATAAAGAATATGAAAATGCATTTAATATGCTAACAGATGACTGCAAAAATTTCCTATATGAAAATAATATAGAAAATTTTAAAACATATGTAGATAATGTATTTACTACATATAATAACTATTCATACAATCAAAATTATTCAAATGTAAATAATAAATATATATATGATGTTACAATATTGAATAATGACATTTTATCTACTGGAACTACTGGCGGATATGATAAATATGAAGAAAAAATAACCATAGTAAATGAAGATGATGGAACAAAAAAGATTTCTAATCAAGGATATATAGAAAATGAAGAAATAGGTATAGATGCTGAAGATGATAATATTAGAGTAAGAATAAATTCAAAAGACATGAGTTACACAAGAGTAGGATATAACTTAACTATTACAAATAAAACAGATAGAACAATAGTTATAGCAGATAATGAAGCATCAAAAGAAGTAACTTTAAATGTGAATGGATATTATCAAAATGCTATTAATATAGATTCAATAAATGCAGTATTAGCTCCAGGAGAAACAAAAGATTTACAATTTGTATTTGATAGATTTTATGATTCACAAGACAACGATAGTGCATTTAACTTCAACTATATAAGAGTATTACAAAACTATACAGCAGGAATGTCTTTAAGTAGTCAAGAAGAACAAGCAATAAGAATATATAGTTTTAATATTAGTTTAAATTAAGAATAAAAAATCACTTAGAACAATATAATGTTTTAGGTGATTTTTTATGAAAAAAATATTAACTGTTACATTAACAATTATATTAATAATGTTTAATTTTGTATATGTATATGCTGATGATGAAAATGAAATTATAACAGAACCAGTGATAGAAGAACATGAAAAAGAAGAAATAGAAGCATCTGCTTCATCAGATACTAAACCAACTATAAATTCAAGGCGTTATGCAATATATGATAGACTTTCAGGAAGATGTCTGTATGGAAAAGATGAAAATAAGCAAACTGCAATGGCATCAACAACCAAAATAATGACCGCAATAGTTGTAGTAGAAAATTGCAAAATAACAGATGTTGTAACAGTACCTGCAAAAGCAGGTGGAACTGGTGGTTCAAGGTTAGGATTGCAAAAGGATGATTTAATAACTGTAAATGATTTACTTTATGGACTAATGCTTAGGTCAGGAAATGATGCGGCAGTAGCTTTAGCTATTCATACAGCTGGAAGTGTAGAAAAATTCGCAGAATTAATGAACAAAAAAGCAGATGATTTAGGACTAAAAGACACTAACTTTGTAACTCCACATGGACTAGATGATGCAAATCATTACACTACTGCATACGAATTAGCTAAAATAACAGATTATGCGTTAAAAAATGAGACAATAGCTAAAATAGTAAAAACTGAAAATACTACAATAACAATAAATAATAGACCAATGCAAATAAATAATACAAATGAGTTATTAGGCAATGTAACAGGTGTATATGGAGTAAAAACAGGTTTTACTAATAATGCTGGAAGATGTTTAGTAACCAGTGTTAAAAGAGATGATATGGATTTAATTATAGTTGTTTTAGGGGCAGATACAAGAAAAGATAGAGCAAAAGATAGTATGAAACTTATAGAATATGCCTATAAAAAATATAGAGTAACTAATGTTGAAGAAATAATAGAAAAAGAATTTCAAATGTGGCGTCAAATAAATGAAAATAGAATATATGTTAACAAAGGAGAAGGCGATTTAGAATTAGAAATTGGAGAAATACCAATAACACAAATAGCAACAGATGTTACTCCAAGTATTGAAATTAATACAAGTACATATTTAGAAGCACCAGTAGAAAAAGGAGAAAGAATAGGAACATTAACAGTAAAAATAGGGGATGAAATAATAGAAGAAATAGAGATAAAACTAGCAAAAACAGTAAAAAAGAGAGGAATATTAGAATATTTCAATATTATGGCAAAAATATATTCAGGGAAGATTAGAATTATAGAAAATTAATTTATATTGACACAAAAAAATATAACATATATAATAAACTCATTAATGGAGGGAAATTATATATGTTTTTTTTTTTTTTAGCCTTTTTTATTTTATATTGATTCAACGAATATTTTTCAGCAAGCCAAATGGCATATATATCGCTAAATGATAATAAAATAGCAAAAGATGCAAAGAATGGAAATAAAAAAGCAAAAAAAATAAAGAAAATGCTTAATAACCCAAGTAAATTTTTATCAACTATTCAAATAGGTATAACACTTGCTGGATTTCTATCCAGTGCTTTTGCAGCAGACACATTTGCATCAAAACTTGCACCAATTTTAAATGACTGGTTACCAAGTTTAGGAATCAACTTTTGGCAAACATTTTCTATAATTATAATAACAATAATCTTATCATTTTTTACATTAATATTTGGAGAGTTAGTTCCAAAAAGACTAGCAATGAAATATTCAGAAAAAATTGCATATTCAACAATTAGTTTTATAAGTTTTATTTCTGTAATAGCATCTCCGTTTGTAAAATTATTGAGTAGTGTAACTAATTTTATTTCAAAATTATTTGGAGTAAGTGAGAATGAAGAAAAAATAGTTACAGAAGAAGAGATTAGAATGATGATAGATGAAGGACAACAAAAAGGAGCAATAGAAAAAGCTGAAAAAGATTTAATAAATAATGTATTTCAATTAAATGATATTACAGCAAGCGAAATAATGACACATAGAACAGAAATATTTGCAATTGAGGTAAATGATAATTTGTATGAACTTTTAGATAAAATTGATGAATATAAATATAGTAGAATACCAGTATATGAAAAAACAATTGATGAAATAGTGGGAATTTTATTCCTAAAAGATATATTAAAAGCTATGAGTAAAGGTACAAAAATAGAAATTAAACAAATAATGAGAAAAGCATATTTTGTACCAGAAAGCATACCAATAGATGAACTATTCAAAGATATGCAAACTAATAAACAACAACTTGCAATTGTAATTGACGAATATGGAGGAACATCTGGCTTAGTTACAATGGAGGATATATTAGAAGAATTAGTGGGAAATATTTTTGATGAATACGATGATGAAGAATTAGAATACAAGCAAATAGACGAAAACACATATTTAGTTGAAGGTAACATGCCACTTTATGAATTAAAAAGACTTTTGGCAACTAATTTTAAAGATGGCGATTATGATACAATTTCAGGATATATAATAGATAAATTAGGCAAAATTCCTGCTCAAGGAGAAAAAATATTGGTAGAGGATAATAAATTTATATATAATATTGAAGAAGTAGAAGATAATAAAATTAAATGGGTAAAAATAGTTAAAAAATTATGAGCTGTTTTTGGGGACACATCCTAAAAACAGCTCCATGTTTATAAATGTTAAAATTGCTAAAAATTAATTGTAAATTTTTGGTATGTTCGATTGCTTTTTTGTTGTAAAATACTGTAATATATTACCAATATTTCTTGTCAAAAAGATAGTCTTTTACATATGGACAGAAAGGGAACAAAAGAGATGACTAATTCCGAACTTAATCTAAAATCGATTGAAATGCTTTTTGCAGAAAAAGATAAAAAACAACAATATTCAATCAAAATTAGAAGAAAACAAAAAAAGTGAAGGCTAAAAAAGTCATTACATAGCCGATGTAGGAAAGTATTACAGGTGCTTTCCTGCTTTTTTTTTAAAATAAAAAAAGTATGTGTAGTTGTGATACACACACAAGCACAAATGACATTCGCAGAACTTTGAATGTTTTGTTTATTTAATGTAACTATATAATAGCATCTTTTTTTATATTTGTCAAATATTTCTACTAACAAAACCAAAAAGCAAAGTTACTTACATTTGGAGGCGACAGCCAGACAATAACCAGCCTCAAAGCCTCTATTTTCAAATGGTTTCAGACTTACATAGTTTAAATTTATTGCAATTTTACTGCAACGTGATATAAGATGTATAAATTATTATTTTAAAATGATTTGGGGAAAATACCTAAATCTTATTGAAGAATTTAATAAAATATTGTATATTAAAATAGCCTTTCGGCAATAAGCTAGAAAGG
>CALXZS010000072.1 GCA_944393305.1 uncultured Clostridia bacterium
AAATATTCTTCATAATATTCTTCTGCACCTTGTACTTCCAATCCATAATTATATATTACTCTTGTTGAAAACATTTTCAAAGCAAAACTTGTTATTGCAAAATCTATTGCCATAAAAATTATTAATATTATAGTTGCTATATGTAAAACTTTATTAGGTATTTTTTCAACTATTTTATCCACTGTTGGATTTATTACTTTATTTAAGCAAATTGTTAGAATTCCCCAGAATATCGAAAAGATTATACATACTCTTCCGTTTATATTAAGAGGATAATTTGAATAGTCCCACCATTTTATATGAAATATACATTCTCCGACCCAACTTACTACAAATTCAACTACTGAACCTATTACAAAGCCTGCAATAAATAAGGTCCAGTTATTCTTTTTTGCTCCTCTTGGTATACAAAGTAAACAAATTGCTCCCAGTCCATATATACAACAAAATGGACCATATAGCATACTTTGCCTACTTTCTATAACTCCTTTAGTAAGCAAACCATATAAAGTTTCTATTACATATCCTAAAAAACTATAAATTATAAAGTATTGCAGTATTTGCCAAATATCGTAACCAAATATAGTAAATTTCTTTTTACCTTTTTTTGCTACATTTTTCTCCATATTTTTTCCTCTCTACTTTCGCTTTATTTTTTCTAATACTACTCCTAGTGTCCCTTTTATAAATCTCCAATTGTTAGCTAAGCTGTACAATATTGCTATTAATAAAGATAATATATTTATTCCCCATAATAATACTGGATTTTCTCCAACTGCTGGGAAATATTTTGCATAATATGCTAGACAAATAATTGTCAAAAATAACATTGGTCCCTTCCATTTTAATTCTTTTAGCTTTATATATTTTTTTAATTTCTTTTTCCTATAAAAATATACTATTAAATTTGCTATTAGCATTGAAAAACAAGCTGCATATATTTCAAATTTATTTACAAATACAATCATAATAATTATATTTAATATAGCGGCAACAATTGTTGTACTTCCCATTATTTTTGTATCTTTATATGCTGAAAAAATTCCACCATAGAAACTTGATAAATTTGAATAATATGTTGCAATCATTATTATTGGTATATAAATATATGCTTCATCATATGTTTCATTTATAAATATTGGAAACACAAATGGCATTACTGCTATTAAACAAATCGTTATTGCATATAAAAATCTTTTTGCGTCATGATAAATACTATTATAATATTCATTTTTATTGTCTTCTTTTAATATTCTTGCTGCTGATTCTTTCCATGCTGTGTAAAAATATCCATATACAACACTAATTATATTTGGAAATTTACTAGCCATTGCATATATACCATTAGCTGCTGAACTTACCATATTTGTAAGTATTAACCTATTTGACATATTTATAATACTCCATGAAATACTATTTGGCACTAATGGTACAGAGTATTTTATCATATCTACCATAAGAGGTTTATTTAGTTTTCCAAAATATGTTGGAAGTTTTAATATTGCAAATATTACTATTGCAGTAAAACTATTTGCTATTGTATTTGCCCAAAGTAACCCTTCTGCACCAGCATTTATTCCTAAAATAAATACTATATTTAATATAATTGTTGATATACCTAAAATAAAATTAGATACTGAATATAATTTTATTTTTCCAAGTCCTCTTGAAAGTGCATTGCTTAGTCCTATAAGTATGTTTGATATTACAAATGTTATAATTGCTGTAATGTATGTTGCTGAATAATCAGTCCATACATTCATAATAACTGCTCCAAGTATTGTGAACAGCACAGTACCAAATAATGTATAGATTATTGTTTGGCTAATTATCTGCTTTCTTTGTTTTTTGCTTTCTGCATCAATAAGGTATCTAAACATTGATTCTTCCATAAGAAGTGTTATTATTGGACAAAGAAATAAAGATAAAGTACACACAAAATCATAATTACCATATTCGGATGGACTAAGTTTTGATGTATATAGTGGTAATAATATATATGAAATAACTTGTGTACTTAATTTACCAATTGCTATTATAATGGTATTTTTCATTAATTGTTTTTTCTGGTTCATTCTACTCCTTAATTAATCTTGCAATTTCATTATCTAATGATTTTACAAAATTTTCATTATTACTAACAAATTTTTTTGGTACAAATTTTTCTGCTTCTTTTATTTTATTTTTTAATTCGGAAAAATCTTTTAAAGGTATTATGAAACCATCTTTTGCAAATGTTTCTAATATTTGTAATTGATGATCATTTACATGTTCTTTATATTCTTTTAATCTAGGTGCAACTATCATTTTTTTGTTTAGTTTTAGTCCATATATGATAGTTCCCACTCCCGCATGTGTAATTATTATTCTTGCTTCTTTCATATATTTGTCAAATTCATTTGATGGCAAGAATTTATGTATTTCCATTTTTTCTGATTTATAATCAGTGCTTCCTATTTGTGCTATTATTTTTTCATCTATATCTAAATTTTCTACTGCATCTAAAAGTCTTTTGAATTTTTTGTCTTGTGTTCCAAGTGTTACGAAAATCAATAAATCCACCCCCAATATACGGCTTTTGGGTATATTTTTTTCATTTCTTCCCATTGAACAACAAAAGTATTTGCTATTGGATAAACAAGTCTACCAGCTAAGGTTTTTGTATTTCTATTTGCAAATGTTTCAATCCAGATTACTTTACTTCTAAATAATCTTGCAATATAGCACATTGCAACAGCTGTATGTGTTCCTGTTGTTACAACTACTTTTGGATGTAATTTTATAAATAAATATAGGCTTTTGAAAAAGTTGAATAGTAATATAAAAAAGTATCTAATAGGTGTTCTTCTTGTTCCATAAAGTAAGAAATGTACTTTTCCTGGATATTTTTCTGTTAAATCCTTATCTGATTCTGATTTTTCAGTAACTAATGAATAGTCGTACTTTTCAAAATCTAACATTCTTAATTCACTTAAATGACCGCCCATACTTGATATAAACATTACTTTTGTTTTCATATATTCTCCTACATTTTTTCTGGAACTTCTATTCCAAGTAAGCCAAGACCGTTTGTTAAAGTTACTTTCGTCATATATGTAATATATAAACGTGCGTCTTGAAGTTCTTTATCATCACATAATATTTTATTTTCATTATAAAAACTTGAAAAAGTTTTAGCTAAATCTATTAAATATTTTGATATTATTGATGGTTCATTTTTTTCCATACTACTTATTATTGTATTTTGGAAATTTGATAAATATTTTAATATTCTAATACTTAATTCATCTGTAATCTTGTTAAAGTTTATAATTTTTTCATCTGGTATATAACCAGCTTTATCTAGAACACTTTTTGTTCTAACTGCCATATATTGTATATATGGTCCTGTTTCTCCATTGAAGTTTAGTGCTTCTTTTAAATCAAAAACTTGATTTTTTATTCTAGATTCTGCTAAATCTTCGAATATTACTGCACCTATTCCAACTTGTTTTGAAACTAAATCTTTATTTTCTATATCACGGTCTTTTATGATTTCTTTAGATTTAGTTATTGCTTCATTTAATAAGTCTTCTACCTTTACAAAATTGCCTTTTCTTGATGACATTTTTCCTTCTGGAAGTCTTATCATACCATAGCTTACATGTTCTAGTCCGTCTGTATATTTTTTATCTAATCCAAGATATTTTGCAGTTGCAAATACTTGCTTAAAATGTAGTGTTTGCTCTTCTCCTACAACATATATACATTTATCAAAATCATAAGTTCTTGCTCTATAAAGAATTGCTGCTAAGTCCCTTGTTGCATATATTGATGTACCATTTGCTTTTTGTATAATACAAGGTGTTTCTATTCCTTGGTCTTCTAAATTAACAATTTTTGCTCCTTGTGATTCTTCTAATTTCCCTGATTTTTCTAGAAGGTCTATTACTTCTTGCATTTTATCTGAATAAAATGCTTCTCCTTTTATACTGTCAAATTCTATATTTAATAATTTATATATTTTATCAAATTCTTGCATGCTTAATTCTTTAAACTTATTCCACAACTCTAAGCAGTATTCATCGCCTTCTTCAAGTTTTTTAAATGTTTCTCTACATTCTTCTAAAACGCTTTCATCTTCACTGCAAAGTTGATTTATTCTAACATATAATTCTGCTAATTTATCTATTGGGTTAGTCGAAAAATCATATTCACTTCCCCATCTTTTATATCCTTCTATAAGTTTAGCGAATTGTGTTCCATAGTCTCCTAAATGATTTAATCTAATTGTTTTAAATCCTAGGTATTTATATATTTTTGATAATGAATTTCCTATAATTGTAGTTTTTAAATGTCCTATATGAAATGGTTTTGCTATATTTGGAGATGAAAACTCAACTAATACCGTTTTTCCTTCTCCCATATTTGATTTTCCATATTCTTCTTTTTGAGTATTGAATTTTTCAATTGCTTCTTCTGCTATTTTTGTTTTTGCAATATAGAAATTCAAAAAGCCATTTACTACTTCTATTTTAGATATTGTATTTTCATCTATTTTTATATTCTCTTTTATATTATTTGCAATATTTACTGGTGATTGCTTTAATTCTTTTGCTAGCCTAAAGCAAGGAAAAGAATAGTCTCCATTTGACTCTTCTTTTGGCACCTCAATATATTGCTTTATTTCTTCTTTATTTATATTAGTTACTTTTGATATAGCGTCTGCTATTACTTCTTTAAAATCCATGATTGTCACATCCTTCTTATTTTTAATCTCCAAGGCTTATTCCTATTTCTCTTGCAGTTCTTAAAAGTTCACAATCTTTGGTTACTAATCTTACATTGCTTTCTTTTGTTCCACCTTCAACAGCACCTAATTCTTTGTTTTCACCCACAACTTCTTCTAGTGGCACGTAATCTAACTTGCCGTTTTTAATTACTGCTAAAACACCGAATTTTCCTTCCAGTGCAAGTTCCATTGCTTTTGCACCATATTTTGTTGAAAGAACTCTATCATATGCTGATGGTGTTCCACCTCTTTGCATGTATCCAAGTGTTGTGCATCTTGCTTCTAGTCCTGTTAATTTTTCTAGTTGTTTTGCAACTCTTTCTCCTGCTCCTGCAAATTTTACACTTATTCCTGTTTTTGAATCTATATCTGCCTCATATGTTGAAGCTTCACCATCTTTTGGCATTGCTCCTTCTGAAACAACAACTACACTAAATTGTTTTCCAATTGATATTCTTTTTTTAATTGCTTCTGCTGCTTTATTAATATCATATGGTATTTCTGGTATTAAAACAACATCTGCTCCACCTGCAATTGCTGACTCCAATGCTATCCAACCGGCAAATCTTCCCATAACTTCTAAGCACATTATTCTATGATGTGTTTCTGCTGTTGTATGAAGTCTATCTAAAGCTTCTGTTGCAACTGAAACAGCTGTATTATATCCAAATGTTATTTCAGTACATGCAACATCATTATCTATTGTTTTTGGTACTCCTATTACATTCATACCTTTTACATAAAGGTCTCTTGCTGATTTTTGTGTACTATCTCCTCCAAGTGTAAATAGGCAATCAAAACCTGCATTTTTAAAGTTTTCTATACATAAATCTGATAAATCTTTATATTCTACTGTTCCATCTGGATTTTCTACTTTATAATTAAATACTATTGTATTTGTAGATGATCCAATTATTGAACCACCTTTATTTAATATTCCTGAAGCTACTTGATTTCCATCTAGTCTAATATAATTATTTTCAACTAGACCTCTATATCCATCAATATATCCATAACATTCTATTCCTTTTTGTTCTGCTGATTTTTTTATTGCCCTTATTACTGGATTTAACCCAGCTACATCTCCTCCATTTGCTAAAATAGCAACTTTTTTTATCATAATAAATTTCATTCCTTTCTCGCTTCGATCTAACTAAAGGTACACATAGTTTATTAAAGTATTTTCTTCAAACTATCCTCCTTTATTTTTAGTCTAGCCCATGTTTATTTTTCTTATGCTTTTTGCATGCTTTTACTATTATTGTAATTATTATTGCAAGTATTATAATTCCAATTAATGAAAATATACCAATTGTTGCATATTCCATAATTTTTCTTATTCTTGTAATTATGTTATCTGCCTCTTTTGCTTTTTCGCCTTTTTTCTGTACATCTAAATCTATTTGATAAATTGTTGTTTCTTCTTCATTTTCAACTACTACGTTTATTAAATTTCTTCCATTTTCAAGTTTGTCTGCACCTAGTATTTCTATTTTTGCATTTGGGTCATTTGCCACAGCTGTAACATTTAATTTTTCAAGTTCTGTATCTTCTAGTTTTGAAGTATAGTAATACGTACTTTCATCAAAAGTTTGGTCTAAATTTACTCCTTCAATTTGCAAACTACTTAATTTTAAATTAACTTCTGGTTCTCTTGAGGCTGTTATTGTATACGTTCTAGATGTACCATCTACTGCTGTTACTCTTACTCTAATAGTATTTTCCTTTTTTGTTAGCCTTGTATTTCCTGAGATTTTTACAATTGCACCTTCTACTTCTGGTTCTGCATCAATATCTAGGCTAGTTACACCTTCTGGGATTATAACATAATAATTTATTGTGTTTTTATTAAATTCTGGATACATTTCATATCCATTTATTTTTAAATACTCTAAATTTT
>CALXZS010000073.1 GCA_944393305.1 uncultured Clostridia bacterium
GGAAGATTGGAAGCGAGAGATAATGCAGTAAAAAAAGCAAAATGTGATTTAATATTCGTATTAGATTCAGATGATATGATAGACAAAACATTTCTTGAATGTGCATATTTTACTATGAAAACCAATCCAGACGCAACATGGGCATATGCTGATACAGTTACTTTTGATGGACAAAATTTCTTATGGAAAAAAGTTTTCGACTGTGAGCAAGAGAAAAAAGAAAATATTTTACCAGTTTGTGCTTTAATAAAAAAAGAAGCACTTTTAGAAGTGGGAGGATATGGTGCAGTAGATAAAGATGTACATGAAGACTGGCATTTATGGCTTAGACTTATTGAAAAAGGCTACTATCCTGTAAGAATGAATTTCTATGGTTTTTGGTATAGACAGAAAAAAGAAGGCGGAACAATGGCATCAATAAAAGGTAATGCCGAAAAACAGAAACATGCAGAAGAAGAAATAAAAAAACAAGCTAAAAAAATAAGAGAAAATGTTACAGCACTTCAATATCCAATGACTACTAATTTTAATTATAATTCATATCCTTATACATTTGATTGGGATAGAAAACCAGTTGTAGATGGAAAAAAGAAAAATCTACTTTTCATATTCCCATGGTTTAAATTAGGTGGAGCAGATAAATTTAATTATGATTTACTTTCACATATAGACACAAAAAAATATAATATAACAATTATTACAACAGAACCATGTGATTATGTGTGGAGACAAAGATTTGAAAAATTTGCGACAGTTTTCGACTTAACCTCTTTTTTGCATAGAAGAGATTGGCCAGCATTTGTGCATTATATAATGAAAACAAGAAAAATAGATTTAGTATTTGAATCACATAGTTATTTTGGATATTATGTAATTCCATGGCTTAAATCTTACTTCAAAGAAGTACCTTTTGTAGATTATATACATGCAGAAAATTGGAGTTGGAGAAATGGAGAATATCCTAGAGATTCAACAGCAATAGCTTCATTGTTAGACAAAACATATACTTGTACAAAATACTTAAAAACTGAAATGGCTGAAAGAATGGGTAGAACAACAGATAATGTAATGCCAGTATATATTGGAGTTGATGAAGAAGAATTTGATGAAAGTAAAGTAAATATTGAAGACGATGAAGAGTTAGCTAAGGCGTATGATAAATACAAAGATAAAAAAATAATATTATATTGTTGTAGAATTTCAATAGAAAAAAGACCTCTACTAGCAGTTAAAATACTAAAAAAAGTTCTTGAAAAAGACGAAAATGTAGTTCTATTTGTTGTGGGTGATGGTGACAAGTTAAAATCAATGCAAAAACTTGCGTCAAAATTAGAATTAGATGAAAACATAGTATTTTTCGGAAGCAAAAATAATGTAAAACCATTTTATAAAGCTTGCAATGTAGAACTAATTTGTTCATTAAGTGAAGGGCTTACACTTACTACTTATGAAGCAATGTCTATGAAAAAGCCAGTAGTATCAGCAAATGTAGGTGGACAAAAAGAATTAATAGATGAAACTTGCGGAAGAATAGTAAATAATTTGCAAAGTCAAAAAGATTTATTTATAGAAGATTATCAAGAAGAAGAAATAGAAAATTATGCAAATGCTCTTTTAGAAATATTAAATGCAAAAGACTATGAAAAAATAAAAGAAAGATGTAGAGAAAAAATATTAAATGGCTTTACAATAAAAAACATGATAAAAACAATGAATAAAGAAATAGACTATTTTGTGAAAAATGGAAGCAAAGTTGCACAAGATGCTGATAAATATAGAGAATTATATAGTCAATATTTAGTTTTATATAATCAAATAGACCAAAGAAGCTATTTCTCTGAAAAAGGAGGAAAAGGTGTAGAAGATGGATTTTATGAAGAAAAAACACAGAGATTAAAAGACGAATTATGGCAAAATCCATTATGGAGAGGTTTTATAAGATTTTTACAAAAAACAGGTATCATGAAAAAAATAAAAGAAGCAGGAATGGATAGAAAAGTAAAAGAGGCAGTGGTAAAAAGAGTGAAATAAGAAAGAATTAGTTTGAAAGAAAAGCCTTTAGTTTTTCATTATTATGTGTACCTTAAAGCAAGAAAGGAATGGAATTTAGTATGAAGAAAAACATTATTAGAACAATAGGAATGTCAGCTATATTCTTATTTATGTTTATAATTATTATTCAATTGTATACAAATATTTTATTTTTAGTAAATATAAGTATAACTAAGTGGAATCTTCCAATAGAATTTGGAATAACTATACTAATATTTGGCGGAATGTATCTTTTACTTGCAAAAAAGAAGAATGAATCAATAAAAAAAGAACTAATACAAATTATAGCTAGCATTATCATTGGTGCACTTGTATTTACAATTGCAGTATTTTGTGTAGGCAAAATATATGATGTAACAGCTGATGGAAATACTTATCATAAATTAGGTGTTGGAAGTATGAAAAATGGATGGAATCCATTATATGAAAGCTCGAGAGATTTTACTGAAGAAGATGGTAATGCATTAACTGTTTCAGAAAACAATATAAACTATTTATGGGCAGACCATTATGCGATGGGAACAGAAACAATAGGTGCTAATATATATGCTTTTACAAATAATATAGAATCTGGAAAAGCATTTACTTTAGTAATGATGTTTATAGGATTTGGAATAATGCTTGAATATCTTGTAATACAAAGAGATTGGGCTTCAAAAAAGTTTGGAATAATAAAAGCATTAGCAATATCAATATTGCTTGTTGTAAATCCTGTAACGATTGTACAAATAGGAACATACTATGTAGATGCAACACTTGCAATTAGTTTATTCTTAATAATAATAGAATTAATTGCGATTAATACAAAAAAAGATAATTTATTTGAAAATTATTTAATATTAGCCATGGCGATAGGAATGTGCTCAAATGCTAAATTTACTGGATTAGGTTATGCAGGAGTATTTTGTGCAGCATTTTACGTGTATGGAGTAATAAAAAATAGAAAAGACAAAAAATATATAATAAAAAATACTGTTTTCTACATAATTACAGTAATAATAACTGTATGTGTTTTAGGTGGTACATCATATTTAAAAAATATGATAAAAAATGGACATCCTTTTTATCCTCTATATGGAGAAGGACATGTAGAAAATATGGTAAATCAAGAAATACCAGAATCACTTGCAGAAAAACCAAATATTGTTCAATTTTTTATATCAATTTTCTCAAAAGGAGAAAATGTATCACCTTCATATTCAGATGTGTTAAATGAGCCAGACTTAAAAATTCCATTTACAATTCAAGAAGGTGAAATAGAAAATTATAATATACCAGATATTAGAGTTGGTGGATTTGGACCACTATATAGTGGAATATTTATAATAACTATTGGAATTATGGTAGCAATTTGTGTGGATTGTATAAGAAATAAAAAATACAATAATTTAATAATATATGGAATTATTGTAGGAGTTTCAGCAATTTTATTAATAGCTTTAGATGGTTCATATTGGGCAAGATACATTCCATATGTATATCTAATAAGTATAATAAATCTAGCTTATTTATTTGAGAAAAAAGGCAAAGTAGCCAATATTATTGGTATAATATTAGCATTAATTATGTTTGTAAACTCAGGGCTAGTTTTATATACTGCAACCAAGAACTATATTGGAAATAGTAGATATGTAAAAAATAATATGATACAATTTGAAGAATATGCAAAAGACAAGGAAGAAGTACCAATAAAATTAAATTTAGAAGCATATCAAGGTGTGCAATATAATTTAGATGATTTAGGAATAAATGTGGTATTAGATAACACAATAACAAGCGAAAGAGATGGATTTTTATTTAAGTATTAATAAAAAATGAGGAAAAAATGAAAATAAAGAATATATTATTTAAAACAATATTAGGAATTATAGCATTTACACTTTTATGGATAATATTACAAGGATTATTAGATTATGATGCAGTAATTTATGAATATAATCCAATAATTCTTGCAATTGGAATAATTATATATTTTTTCTTAATCAGAATAATATATAAGAAATTATTACCTAAAATAGAAAATAATAAAATAATTTCAGTTATATTAATAGCAATATTTACAATTATTTGCATAGTATCAGGACAAATACTAAAAGTAAATCCTTCTTGGGATATGGGAAATGTATATAATATTTCAGTAGATTGTGCAGAAAGAGGCATAATAAAAGCACATTATTTGTATTGTTTTCCAAATAATATAGGAATAACAATAGTTTATTCTTTATTATTTAGAATATGCAAAATAATTGGTATAACTGACTATTTAACAGTAGCAACTTTATTCAATTCTATTGTTATAAGTTTAAGTGTTTTACTTATATATTTAATAACTAAAAAATTATTCGGAAATAAAAAAGCATTAATGGTATTAATAATATCAGTATTTACAACACCTTTATATTTATATTCTGCTATATATTATACAGATACATTATCAATGTTTATGATGCTTTTAATGGCATATGTATTTATAATAGTAAAAAATATAAATCCAGAAAAAAAGTTGTTGAAAATTTTAGGATATATCTTACTTACCATAATAATATTTGCAGGAATGAAAATAAAAGTAACAGCATTTTTTATAGTAATAGCTTATTTAATGTATGCTATTTTCAATGGAAAATTTAAAGAACTTGGAAAACAGCTTTTAATTGTAGTGCCTACTTTTATTGTGATAACTATTATATATACTTCAATGGTGAATATTTTTATTACACCAGACAAAGAGATGACAGATGAACTTAAATATCCAATAGAGGTATGGATAGCTATGGGACTTAAAGGAAATGGCGGTTATGATTTTAAAGAATATGTAAAGGTTAATGAGTTTCATACATATGAAGAAAAGCAAAAAGCTGCTAGAGAAAGTATAAAACAAATTTTATCAGAATATGATACTAATTCTTTTATAAAACATTTAACAGCAAAATTAGAATATGCATGGACTGATGGTTCATATTTTGCACCTGAAAAATTAAGAAGAGAACCTGTAAATGATACAATTTTGCATGAATTTATATTTCCTGCTGGAAAATATAATATATACTATAAGTATTTACCACAAATTATGCATATGTCAATGTTAATATTTATATTAATAGGTGTTTGCAAAACAATAAAAGATAAAGATTTCAAAGATGTAAATGTAATATTTTATATACTTATGTTAGGATTTATAGCATTTTTCCTAATTTGGGAAAATAGGTCAAGATATATTCTAACTTGTGTTCCGTTTTTAATGATTGCACAATTAAAAGGAATAGAAATATTTGCAAAATATCATTCAAAAGAAAACGATAAAAAAGATGTAAAAAAAGTTAATAAATAAAATAGAAGTTTATAGATTTAACTAAAAATCTAAATATCTATGATAATAGAAGGGACAAGTCATGAAAAAAATATCATTAGTTATACCAATGTATTATGAAGAACAAGTAGCAGAAGAATGTTATAAAAGAGTAACAAAAGTTTTAAAAGGTATAGAAAACTATGATTACGAAATTATCTTTATAAATGATGGAAGCAAAGACAAAACTTTACATATACTTGAAAAAATAGCAGATAAAGACAAAAAAGTAAAAATAATATCTTTTTCAAGAAACTTTGGACATCAAGCAGCAGTTACAGCTGGACTTAAGTATGTAACAGGCGATGCAATAGTAATAATGGATGCAGACCTTCAAGACCCACCAGAGCTTATTCCAGATATGCTAAAAAAATGGGAAGAAGGCTATGAAGTAATTTATGGTAAAAGAAAAACAAGAGAAGGAGAATCAGCATTCAAATTACTTACAGCTAAAGCATTTTACACTACTTTAAATAAATTATCAGATGTAGAAATACCTAAAGATACAGGAGATTTCAGATTAGTAGATAGAAAAGTTGTAGATGTAATTAATTCTTTACCAGAACATAATAAATTTTTAAGAGGTTTATTTAGTTGGGTAGGTTTTAAACAATATGCATATGAGTATGAGAGAAAAGAAAGATTTGCAGGAAAAACAAAATATCCATTAAAGAAAATGATAAAATTAGCACAAGATGGAATATTAAGTTTTTCAACAAAACCACTTAAAATTGTTGGTGGTCTAGGAATATTATCAGTAATAATTTCAATACTAATATTAATATATTCAATAATATCATATGCATTTAACTTAAATAGTTTAACACCAGGTTGGACATCTCTTATGTGTACAATGACTTTTTTAGGAGGTGTGATACTAATTTCACTTTGGATGATAGGTGAATATATAGCAAGAATTTATGACGAAACAAAACAAAGACCACAGTATATAGTAGATAAGACAATTAATATTAAATAATGAAATTTTTGCTATTATTTTTCAAAATATACAATTTAGAAAATAAAAAGTAAAAAATAAAAATGATTGGAGTGAATCTAAATGAAAAAAATATCAATTATAGTACCAGCGTATAATGAAGAAGAATCTTTACCA
>CALXZS010000074.1 GCA_944393305.1 uncultured Clostridia bacterium
GTTTTTTTAGCTGTATTTTTTTATTCAGCTAGAAGACTACAACATTATGAAATAATACCAGTAATGTCTTTACCAGTTACTAATAAAGTAATTATACTTGATGCTGGTCATGGAACTCCAGATGAAGGAGCAGAAAGTTCAAGTGGTACTACTGAGGCATCTTTAAATTTAGAAATCACTTTAAAAATACAAAAATTTCTAGAAAGTAGTGGAGCAACAGTTATTTTAACAAGATCGGATGATAATTCTATTTATGAGATTGACGCAAAAACTATTGCTCAAAAAAAAGTGTCAGATATAAAAAATAGAGTAAAGATAGGAAATAGTTCATCAGCAGATGTGTTTGTGTCTATCCACTTAAATAAAATTTCAGATAGCAATTACTCTGGATGGCAAACTTTTTATCAAAATGGTAGCGAAAATTCTGAAAAATTAGCAAATAGTATACAGGCAAGCCTAAACACAACTATTTCTAAAGAAAATATGAGAGTTCCTCATATACTTACATCTGTATATATTATGAAACATGTAGAAATACCAATTACAATCGTAGAATGTGGCTTTTTATCAAATCCTGAAGAAGAAAAGAAATTGCAAACTGATGAATATCAAGAAATGTTGGCGTGGGGAATATATAATGGGATAATGGACTATTTTAATAATTGAGCTGTTTTTGGGGACACCTCCCAAAAACAGCTTCATGTGTATATTGATGTTTTTATAATGAACTCACTGAACTGTAATGTTAATAAATTTTTTGTCGAAATTTGTCAATGACTTTTACTTTACAAAATATGGTAAATGTATTATAATGTTTTTATTCATTCAAAATATTTAATTCAAAATATAATCTTAAAAATTCCCAAAAGGAGAAATATGAAAATATTAAAAAAATATGATAAAAATTATCCAAGAAGATTAATGGATATAAAAGACCCGCCGGAAGTATTGTATGTAGAAGGCGACGATGAATTATTAAATAAAAATATAATAGCGATTGTTGGAACTAGAAAGCCAACGGAATATGGAAGAAAAGTTGCAAAAGAATTTGCTTCGAGACTATCAGAAAATAATATATGTGTAGTAAGTGGACTTGCAGAGGGAATTGATACCTATGCACATTTAGGCGCAAAGAATAAAAAAGGTAAAACAATAGCAGTGCTTGGGTGCGGATTTCATCATGTATATCCAAAGCAAAATATAAATTTATATAATGAAATATTAGAAGAAGGAGGTTGCGTCATATCAGAATATCATCCAGATGAAAAGCCAAAATCCGAAAACTTTCCAATAAGAAATAGAATAATTAGTGGGCTATCAATGGGGGTACTTATAGTGGAAGCAAGGTATAGAAGTGGTAGTGCAATAACAGCAAGATATGCCAATATGCAAAAAAAAGAAGTATTTTGTATTCCACGAGATATAGATAAAAAAACAGGGTATCTACCAAATGAATTCATAAAGAATGGAGCACATTTAGTAATGTCTTATGAAGATATATTAGAATATTTTCCAAATCATAGGGAAGAAATAAACATACCTGAAGAGTATCAAGAAATATATGAGTATATAGGTAATATTCCAGTAACAGTAGATGAAATATGTAGGCTGACAAATATTTCAATTGCAGGAGTAAATGAAAGACTAATGCTTATGGAAATAGAAGGTTTAATAAAAAATGTAGCAGGAGGGTATGTGAAGGTATAAGTAGAACTAATAATAAAACTTAATTAAGTCTAAATAAAGCTCTACTTTATAAGTAGAGCTATTTATAAATATTTAAATACTTCTTCTGGATATAAAATCTTCTTATCATTTTTAAATTCATCAATGTCTATCCATTTAGCCGTAAATTGACCGTGGTCATCAATTCCTATGTATTCATCTTTAAATTCTTCATCTGGAATAGTGACATTATAATATAAAACTAATTCGTGAGCTTTTTTTCCTTGATAAGTAAAAATATTTTCAGAAATACCTAAAAAATCTTTTATTATGATATTAGTATGAATTTCTTCCATAAATTCTCTCTTTAGTGTATCTTCACTTTTTTCAAGAAAATCAATACCTCCACCTAAACATCTGTAAAAAGTTTGATTTTTTACTTTATCATATCCTTCGCTAACAAGCAATTTATTGTCTTTTGTAGCAATTCCAAGAACAATTGGTCTAATTTCTTTAAATTTATTCATACGAAAAATCATCTCCTTAATAGATATTATATAAAAGTGAAAAATTTAAGTCAATAAAAAATTATAACTTCATTAACATTTTTCTGATGATATTTAATTTGTCTTTATCTGCTACATAATTAAATCTAGGTTTTACAAAATTGCTAGAACCTCTTTTTTCATAATCATATCTTGGAATTAGCTGTACATGAAAATGATTCATAGGACCATCACACATTGTGCATAAATATACACTTTCAGCTTTATATACTTGTTTTAATATTTTCATCATTTCTTTAGCAAATAAGAAAATGTGATTACACAAATCATTTGGTATTTCGGACATATCCTTATAATGTTTTTTAGAAATAATTACAGTATGACCCATTGCTCTTGGGTTGCCGACAAAAAGACATTCAAATTCCTCATTTTCAAATAATAATTTGTCTTTTGTATTGCCAAAAATGCAATGGTTATGTTCTCTATCATAGCAAGTAGGACATATGCCAGCATCAGTGAGAGAAGAAGCGGTTATATTAGTATCAATCATAAAAAATTTCATTCCTTTCCAAGGCACACATAGTTATGAAAGTAAATTTCTTTCAAACTATCCTCCTAAATTCTTTTTGAGACAATCATATCCCTTATAATATAATTATTTTTTGTATAAAAATTAAATCCTTTTTTATTAGGTCCAAATACTTCAATATTAATTCTTAGGCAATTAATGCTTTTAAAATATTCTTCCATTTTTTCTAATAAAGCTTGACCAATTCCATTGCCACGAATGCTATTTCTCACAATTAATTCAAGAACTACTCCAGTTTTTGCACAATCATTTGTTAGTTTATCTATTTCATCTTTTTCTTCTACTACGCCAATAATAAGACCATTTACTGTATTGTTTTCTATATCTAAATAGATTTTGCCATTTTGTTTATGTACTTTGTTCATATCTATTTTAAAATTATTTTCTCTATATTCAGGTAACATTACTTGTGTATGCCAATCATCAATGTCTAGCAAATAGTTTTGCAATTCTACGAGTAAATCTTTAATTTGTTCATCATATTTTTTATCATATTCTATAATCATAAGAACCTCCTAATTTTATATTTTTTAATATAATTGATTCTTCATTTTTGCCAATTAATTCAATAGAAACTTTATTAGCGACGATTATTTTATAATGTAATATCATAATAATTGTTAGGTGTCAACTTTTTATGATATACTTATTATGTAGGGTAACTTTACCTATTACAATTTACAGCTTAAATAAATTGCTTTAAACTTTAATATACATTCTTTCGCATTTCACTTCGCGGTTCGCTTTGCTCAGCGCTCGCACGTTACGCTCCGCTCCTACGTCGCCTACGCTCGCTTGAAATGCACGAGAACACATATTAAAGCTGTGAATGGTAATCTTTACCTATTAAAATTTTATATAAACTAATGGAGGGAATCATGAGTGATGTAACTGAAAAAATAAAACAGGAATTATTAATAAGATGTGAAAAATCAAAAGAAAAAGATGGATATGATTTTTGGAATGAACACATTAAATATGTGGTAGAAAATGCAGTAAAATTAGCAAAAGAATATGGAGCAGATGTTGAAATAGTAGAGTTAGGAGCTTTATTACATGATATCGCAATGCCATCTGAGTACGGAGAAAGGGATGAACATCATATTTATGGAGCAAAAATTGCAGAAGATTTATTAACAAAATTAAATTATCCTAAAGATAGAATTGAAAAAGTAAAAAATTGTGTGTTAAATCATAGAGGAAGCACAAATACTCCAAGAAATACAATAGAAGAACAATGTGTTGCAGATGCTGATGTAATAGCACATTTTGATTGTATACCAACACTATTTTCATTAGTGTATAAAAAAATGAATTTATCTATCACTGATGGAAAAGAATACGCTAAAAGAAAATTAGAGAAGGATTATAATAAATTAAGTCCACGTACAAAAGAAAAATTGAAGGAAAGATATAATAAGATTATGGAAGTATTATTTCTAATTAAATAGTAATAATCCTCTAAAAATAGCAATGATATTTAGAAAAAGAAATAAAAGTTTTAATATGTTGATATAACAATATACTCTGTTACAACTCAAAAAATATCGAAAAATGTAGAAATTTGTCGTACGATTTATGTGAATATATTAAAAAACATATTGACATATTATGGAAATGAATGTATAATAAAATTATTCATTCAAAAAATTATTTCTAAGAAAATTAGATCTAAAAAATTCCTAAAAAATAGCATTAGTAAAATATTATAGAAAGGAAAAATAATGTTATCAATAATAAAAACAATATCATTGCATGGCTTAGAAGGATGTTTAATAGAGGTACAAGTAGATGTATCATCTGGTATACCCGAATGGACAATAGTAGGACTACCAGATGTAAGTGTAAAAGAGGCAAAAGAAAGAGTAAGAACAGCAATAAAAAATTCAGGTTTTGAATTTCAAAGTAAAAAAATAATAGTAAATTTAGCACCAGCAAATACCAGAAAAGAAGGTTCTTTATTTGACTTACCAATAGCAATAGGTATACTCACTAATTTTAAAGAAATAAAAATGCAAAATTTAGAAGACACAATATTTGTAGGAGAATTATCATTAGATGGAAAAATAAATAAAGCAAAAGGAATATTACCTATTTGTTTAGAAGCAAAGAAAATTGGAATAAAAAGAATAATATTACCAAAAGAAAATGAAAAAGAAGCAGCAATAGTAAAAGATATAGAAGTCATTGGAATAGGAACGTTAGATCAATTAGTAGATTATTTAAATGATAAAATAGAAATAGAGAGTACAAAAATAGATATAGAAAATGTGTGGAAAAAAGAACAAGAATATAATATAGATTTTTCAGAAATAAAGGGACAAGAAAATGTAAAAAGAGCAGTAGAAGTTGCGGCAGCACGGTGGTCACAATTGTCTACTTATAGGAAGTCCGGGAAGTGGAAAAACAATGATAGCAAAAAGAATTCCAACAATATTACCAGATCTAACCTTTAATGAAGCTTTAGAAATAACAAAAATACATAGTATATCCGAAATATTACCAAAAGAAAAGCCAATAGTAACTAATAGACCATTTCGAGCTCCTCATCATACAATATCTTTCACTTCATTAGTTGGTGGAGGTATAAACCCAAGACCAGGAGAAATAAGTTTGGCTCATTATGGAGTATTATTTTTAGATGAACTTCCTGAATATAATAAAAAAACATTAGAAGTATTGAGAGAACCATTAGAAGATAAAAGTATAACAATAAGTAGAATAAATGCTAGTTTAACATATCCATGTAATTTTATGTTAGTAGCATCAATGAATCCTTGTCCTTGTGGATTTTATGGCTTAAAAGAAAAAGAATGTACTTGTTTACCAGATGCTATAACAAGGTATATAAACAAAATCAGCGGACCTCTTTTAGATAGAATAGATATACAAGTAGAAGTAAACCAAGTAAATTATAATAAAATTAAAGAAGAAAAAGCCACAGAAAGTTCAAAAGAAATAAAAAATAGAGTAAATAAAGCTAGAAAAATACAACAAGAAAGATATAAAGAATATGGAATATATTCCAATTCAGAATTAACACCAAAATTAATAAATAAATATTGTAAAATAGATAATAAAACATCGAAAATATTAGAAGATGCATTTAATAAACTAGGATTTAGCGCAAGAGCATATAATAGAATTTTAAAAGTAGCTAGAACTATTGCAGATTTGGATGAAAAAGAAAATATAGAATTACAGCATGTTGCAGAAGCAATACAGTATAGGAATTTAGATAAAAAATACTGGAAAAACTAAGAGTTAAGTATAAAATATATGATTTGACATTAACAATATAAAAATAGCATTAAGCCTAAAAAATAGGTAAAATATAATGAGAGAAGATGATAAAAATATATTTGAAAAAAGAATTAGGAAAAGAAGGAGAGGATATAGCAGTAAAATATTTAAAATCTAATGGTTATAAAATAATAGAAAGGAATTTTTATGCTAGACAAGGTGAAATAGATATTATAGCAAAACAAAATAAAGAATGGATATTTATTGAAGTAAAAACTAGGACAAGCGATAACTTTGGAAAACCTGTGGAAGCGGTAAACAAAATAAAAAAGGAACATTTAATAAAAACGATAAAATATTATGTTTATCATAATAAAATAGAAACAGAAGATATTCGAATAGATGTAATTGAAGTATATAAAATTAATAAAAAATTTATAATAAATCATATAAAGCAGGTGATGTGAATAAATTAATTATTACTCATAACCCGAAGGTCGTA
>CALXZS010000075.1 GCA_944393305.1 uncultured Clostridia bacterium
AGGCGACAAAAAAATCAACCTTTTACAGTTGATTTATCAATACTTTCGTCTGGTGCGACGATTTTATTTATTGGAGCGGGTAGCGAGAATCGAACTCGCGCGACCAGGTCGGAAGCATGGCATTCTACCACTAAATTACACCCGCATATATACAAATTATACCATAATAAAAGCTAGTTGACAAGAATGTTGCCAATTAGCCTTTATCTACATTAATTTATTTCATCAATAAAACTTTGGTCTATATTATCTGCCTCATCTTGTGACAAATAACCATACTCTACCATTGAGCTTATCACTTTATTTTGTCTTTCTTTGCATAGTTCTTTATTCACAGTTGGTGCATATGCAGATGGTGCATTAGGAATACCTGCCATCATTGTTGACTCTGCTAAATTCATATCCTTAGGTTCTTTATTTAAATATCCATTACATGCTTGTTTTATACCATAATACCCATCGCCAAAATAAATTGTATTTATATATAATTCTAAAATATCCTCTTTCGAATATTTATTTTCTAATTCTATTGCCATAAACATTTCTGCCAATTTTCTTCTTACAACAGTATCTTCTTCAATAAAATATAAGTTTTTTGCTACCTGCTGAGTAATTGTACTTCCACCTTCTCGTAATTCCCCAGATGTAATATTTGTAAGCACAGCTCTTCCTATACCAATTATATCTATTGCACCATGGTCATAATATCTATGGTCTTCGACTGCTATTATTGCATTAATATAATCTTCTGGCACATCTTCTATCGGAACAAAATAATATCCATTTTGAATATCACTAATTTTATCAGCAATTGGTTGCTCTTCTATTTTTTCATTATACAAGGTATAACCATACATTCCAAAAGAAACTGCCACTATCACAATTATAATAAATAATATTATTATAAATCTTTTTAAAATTTTCATTGTAAAATCTATTCCTTATCTTTTTATATAAAAATAGTTATGAAAGCATTTTTAAACTTTTTAATTATATGGAATAAGTTTTCTAAATGTATTTTCTATGAAATTTGCAGGTAACTGATTTATATTTTCCATAGGCACAATTGCTTTACCTGAATTATCATATTTATATGTTGCAACTATATTTCCATCTTTATAATTTTCTATAATTATTTCATTATTTGATTTTATTATTTTTTGTTCAATTTGATTGTCTATTTTATATATATATGTTTCATTCTCTAAGTTATCTCTTGAATATTCTGCTTCTTCTGCTTTTCCTGTCTCTATATTGCTAACATGCATAACTGAATGAAAAGAATAATTCTTTTCTTTACTTATAATCTCAGTATCTATATAATATTTTCCTGATTTTCTTTCGAAAATCTCTTTTATTTCTTTTATATTTTTTCCACTTTCATAATCAAAGTAATCTTTTTCATGTGATTCTCTAATTAGAACTTTCTTTTCCTTTTTTATTTCTTTTTCTGGTTCTTGCTGTTTTTCTTCAATTTTCTCCGGCGCTTTTTCTACTACTTCTTTAGCTGGTGGAACTACTTTTTTCTCTTGTAAATTTATATCTCTAGTTATTATTGTTTCATACAAATTATTTATTTGCATTATTTGATTAGCATAATTAGGATCCATTTTATTTAGATTATCTATCATTATTTTTTTATCTTGCAACAATTGTTTTAAGTTTTTCTTAGTTCTATCCATATTATATTCATATCTAAGTATTGAATCTTTGAATATCTCTTCTGGTATAGTATTTGCTCTTTCTGCAAAAATTTTATTAAGATAATCTACTGCTCTTTTTTCTCCTTCTGGAGTTATCCACATTATTTCTTCTATTGGACTAATTATTCTTTCTTGTTCTTCTACTTGTGATACAATATTATTGTATACTTCTGTATTTGAACTTTTTATATTAGTATATTTTTCTATATATTCTAAAGCTCTTCTATACATATATTTGCAAGCATCTTGTTCTCTGAACATTAATTTTTCATTTTGACTTATTAAGTCTTGTGTTACAGCTAATTGTTCTTTAAGCCAAAGTAAAGCATCAACATTTACTAAATCTTTTCTTATTTTTGTTAATTCATTTTGATATGCATGCCTCATTTCATGTGTTATGATTGAAATTATATGGAACAATTCATTTACACAATTGTCTGCATTTTGGTCTTTTTTATTAAAAAATAAATTCTTAGGTCTACTTTTTAAATATTCTTCTATTTCTTGGCTTACATTTGCTCGAACTTTATGTTCATATCTATTTCTATCTTGGCTAAATTCTATTGCAGTTTCTTTTCCTTCACCTCTTTTTGTTATATCTAAGTTTTCTTGTAAGTTTAAGTCTATTGGTAGATTTAGTGCTAGATATTCTTTTTCTTCTTCCATTATTAATACTATTATTCTTTCAATTTGCTTTCTAAATAAAGTTCTATAATTTTGTAGTATTTCTTCTAATTCTTTGTTCATTTTTATACCTCTTCATTTAAGTTATTAATAACATACTATCATACCAATTCAAAAATTTCAATATTTTGCTCTTTTTAATAATTCTTTTATATATTCACTTTTTATTTTTTTATATTCTTTTCTAAATATGTTTTTAATGCTTTTTCTATTTGATTATATCTTTTTTTGTTTTCTTTGTAATTTTTTTGAATTAATTTTACCATTTTAATTTCTTTTATTAATACAAAAACAATAGAATTTATAATTTGCCATATTTGCTATGTTAGCAGGGGTTATTTATGAAAAAAGTACTACCACTATTCCACCACTTCCGATTATCGACTGTAAATACATTTTAGCATACTTATTATAAAATATGTACTATTTTTTATTTTATTCTGTAACTATTTACAGAAAAATTATCTTCAAAATGATTTGACAAATAAAAAAATAATGCTATACTAATAATAGCTTAAGTGAATGTAGCCGTTCATTGAGCAACACTAGATATGTGTGTAGAGACGCATATCTTTTTTTATGCCACAAAAACAGAGCAGGTAAAGAACTGCTCTGAACTGAAAATCAGTTATTATCTGTGTTGTTGTGATATGTATTCAATTCTTCTTGCAATTTTTCAATTTTCTATTAACCAATTATAAACTTCATCTTCTTTAAGTTTACCTTTCTCCATTTTATTAACTTTATCTTTAGCCTCTCTTTTCCATTGTTCAAATTCTTTTAGATAAGCAAAAATTCTACACAAGTGATGAAGTGAGAACATTGCTTAATGAAGTTATTGGAACTAAATTAGAAATTCCAGTAATGATAAATTGCTTTTATGGTTTTAGAAGAAGTGCAGTTATTGGGTTAAAATGGAGTGCAGTAGATTTTGAAAATGATACAATTATTAAAAGAAAAACAAAAAACTAAAGATTATTCGTTTTCACGATATTACATAAAATATTTAGTTGCATTAAAATTGCATTATAAAAACCGTAGATTTATTGATATTTCAACATTTCTACGGTTTAAAAACTGGTGCCTTAGCGAAGGACGTATGCGAAAAATCTCTTGCACAAAAGCACCTTATTATCCGTTTCAAAATCAGTTATAGCAATAGTTCCAAAGAAGTGTATTCCCACTTTTGAATTTTTTCGCCGTAACTGTTATTTTTAATTTAACATAAATTTTAAAGTTTGACAATAGCTTTTTGAAAATAAATTTTGCCACTGGTGGCAAATTTCTATCACTTAGTTTGCAATACTGTCCATATAAAGTGAAGTTAATAGAATAACATATAATTCTTCATACGTGTCATAGTTACATACCATATCATTTGATATATTTTTTTCTAAATCTTTTCTTATAATCTCAAAAGGATATTCATAATTTTTTGTATGTACTATACTAGTTAATTTTCCAAAAGCATATCCAAATCCATCTTTATTGCTATATTTAGGATTTAAATCATCATAAACTTTCAAATCAGTATGTTGCATATTTTGTAATGAATAATATATTTCATCAATTCCTTTTTTTAATATTTCTCGATATTTTAATACATACATTTGATTTTCCTTTTGTTTTATTTCAGTTGTAAATATAATCTTTAATTCTTTTAAAATTTGTTCATAAAATTCGCTATTTAACCTTTTTTCATTTTCTTGCATTAGAATATCTATTTGCTCTAATACAGAATCTGATTTTTTTATAGCCACTTCCTTTTTATCTTTTATAAATTCCTCTTGCTTTTTGGATATCTGTATATAAATTTCATCTAAATATTGTACATATTTCCATAAAAACTGATTAATTTCATTTATTTTAAATCCGAATTGTTTCGATGATTGATTATCTTTATTAGAATCATATATTAAAACTGCAAAATCATAATCAGTAAATATTCCCTGTGTTATCCAACTAGCATATTTTTTATTTCCCTTTTCATCTATATTTACAGGATGAGCACCAAACACAGCTCTGATATGTTTAAAATATTCATAGTCGTTCTTATTTAAATTATTTTTAAATATAGTGTTATCTTTAAAAATAGTATCTTTGGTTTCAAAAACTACTCTATGAATTTGAATTATTCCATCAACAATAATATCAACAGCAGATAAATAACTATATACATCTTTCCACATATATTTAAATTCTTTTCTTAGTAAATCAGAATCTATATTTTCTTTAGCAACATCTATCCAATCCATAGCAGAACATATACAATTCCAATGGTTTTTATTATTAGATAAATCATATTTTAAAATCATATATTCTACATTTTCATTAATCTTATCTCTTAATGTTGCTAACTTTTTTAAAATATTTTTGGTAATTTCCTGCATTTTTACTCCTATTATGATTATTTATTTGTTCAATTCTTTTTTTACTGTAAATGAAATTTGCCACCAGTGGCAAATTTCAAAATGCTAATCATTTTCTTATTCATTTTCTTCATTTGGTAACCTATTTATATACAAATTCAATTCTTCTTCAGTAGGTAATTTTTCCATTATTTCTTTAGGAATTGCATTCTTTACTTTATATGAAGCTACTCCTATTGGAGCATTGACATTTTTTAATGACCATTCTACAGTTAATTTGTCTTTATCTTCACAAAGCAATAATCCTATTGTGTCATTATCAGTTTCTTTCTTCAATGTTTCGTCAACGGCTGTTACATAAAATCCTAGTTGTCCAATAAATTCTGGCTTAAATTCAGTATTTTTCAATTCGACAACTATAAAGCATCTTAAATCTAAATGATAAAATAATAAATCTATATAATAGTCATTATTGTTTGTTGAAACTTTATATTGATTTCCAACAAAGCTAAAACCTTTTCCTAATTCAAGTAATACATTTTTTATTCTTTCTATCATAGCATTTTCAATGTCTCTTTCTGTTGCCTTTTTACTTATATTAGCCAATTCAAAAATATAAGGGTCTTTTATCATATCTCTAGCAAATTCACTTTGTGCAATAGGTAGTTTATTATCAAAGTTTGTTAACTTGTCAGGAATAGCTTGTCTTTCATATAATTCTAAATCAATTTGATGACTTAACACAGTTTTAGACCAGCCATTTTCTAAAACTTGTTTAGCATACCAGAGTCTTTTATCTAACTCTTTAATTTTATCAACTAATATACAATTTTGAGACCACGAAATCATTTCTAATTCCTTTGGAAATTCATCTAAATCTTTATATGATTCATAAACTTTTCTCATTCTTGCTAAATTACGAGGAGAAAATCCTGTTTCTCCAGGAAAATCTAATTTTAATGCTATTGATAATTTGTTTATAAAATTATTACCATATTTAGCATTATCACTAATAATTTTTCCCAATCTCAAATAAAAATCTATGACCTCTTTATTAGCTTTAGCTATGATGTTAAATCTAGTCTCTAATATATCTTGTTCAATAGCTTTCACAATTTTTATAAAATCATCATCTAATAATTTAATTTCATTTGACATATTTTTTACTTGCCTCACTTTCAATTTTCATACCATTTTAGTTTTTCTATGTATATTTTTTAACTGCTATTTTCTAAATCATAATCTTTTTTTCCTCTTTTACCATTAATATTTTATTGTCTTTTTCAATGATTCCTCCTACAATAATTTCCATTGCAATTTTCCTCCTTAAATTTTATCCACATCTATTCCTAATTTTTTAAAATTTTCGTTAATTTTAGTCATATCTCTATACATACCTTGTTTTAACTCAAATCTATAGTTTTCTTTTTCAATATTCAAATTTTCATCTTCCAATTCCATGTCAATATCATAAGGCACTTTTATAAACTGAAAAGAAATATCGGACGAATATTCTCTACTTCCGTATTCTCCTTCAATTATTAGATAATTACTTTTCGTAGTTTCTAACACGTCGCTATCTTTATTTTTATTCCTTATAACATCGAAAGAATTTCCTACACTTCCTACATTTATTATAGTTTTATTGTATATTTTGTCCATATATGGATGATGAATATGACCATATATTACAACATCTGCAATATCTTGAGATAGTGTTTTTTCACTTGGTAA
>CALXZS010000076.1 GCA_944393305.1 uncultured Clostridia bacterium
ATCTGAAATAGGAGCAGTAGGTCATAGAATAGTTCATGGTGGAGAATATTTTAGCGATTCTGCTGTTATAGATGAAAAAAAAAATAAAAAAATAGACGACTGTGCTAGTTTGGCACCTGTACATAATCCAGCAGCTATAATAGGAATTAGAGCATGTCAAGAATTAATGCCAGGCAAGCCAATGGTAGCAGTTTTTGATACAGCATTCCATCAATCTATACCAGAAGAAAGATATATATATCCAATACCATATAAATATTATGAAAAATATAAAATTAGAAAATATGGCGCTCATGGTACATCTCATTTTTATGTTTCAAGAAGAATGGCAGATGTATTAAATAAACCAATAGAAAATTCAAAATTTGTAGTTTGTCATTTAGGTCAAGGAGCAAGCATTTGTGCTGTACAAAATGGAAAATCAGTAGATACATCAATGGGACTTACACCACTTGGAGGAATTCCAATGTGTGCTAGGTCAGGTGATTTAGATCCATCAGTTGTTACATACATAATGGATAAAGAAAATATTGCACCAAAAGATATGGAAACTATGCTAAATAAAGAATCTGGTGTTTATGGAATTTCAGGAGTATCTGTTGATTTTAGAGATATTGAAGCCGCTAGCGCAAATGGAGATAAAAAAGCAGAATTATCTCTAAAACACTATAAATATATTGTAGCTCAATTTATAGCAAAATATGTTGTATCTATGCAAGGAATAGATGGAATTGCATTTACCGCGGGTGTTGGAGAAAATCAATGTGGAATAAGAAAAGGAATTTGCGAAAACTTGAAATTTATGGGAATTGAAATTGATGATGAAAGAAATAAAATAAAAGGTGAAGAAATTCAAATTTCATCAGATAATTCAAAAGTTCCAGTATGGGTAATTCCTACAAATGAGGAATTAGTAATCGCAAGAGATACTGTAAGACTTATAAGTAAATAATGTACTTAAGCTTTACTATACGTTCTTTCGCATTTCACTTCGCGGTTCGCTTTGCTCAGCGCTCGCACGTTACACTCCGCTCCTACGTCGCCTACGCTCACTTGAAATGCTTTAGAACATATTGTATGACTTATGTAGTAATATATGTAGTAATATAAGAAAGAAAAGAGGTACTATCATTGAAGAATAATAAAGAAAAATTAAAATTTAAAAATATATATAAAAAAGTAAATCATAACCCATATTGCCAAATAACTAATATTTTAAAAAAATGCACTTTGAAATCTAATGTAAAGAATTTGTTTACTAATTCATGGAAAGTAATACTAATAACTTTATTAATACTTTTAGCTATTTTTATTTATACATTTTGGAATAATTTAATTGCTGTTTTATATTGTGTACTTTTGATATTATTCTTCTTTATAGCTACAATTTGCTTTAATTCATATAAAATATCTTTAGGAGAAAATGAATTAAAGTATAAAATAAATTTTCAAGAAAATATCATTTCTTATGATAATTTAGGTAATATATTTATGGGAAGGGATTGTATAAAATTCTTTTTCATTCCAATATATTTTTATAACATTAAAGTAACATATTTAACAGATAATGAACACTTAGGTATGCTATCTTTTCCAGTTTTTATGCTAAATAAAAAAGATATACTAAAATTCTTTTCTGCTTTTGAAGTAGAGGCATATAAAGATGAGAAAGAGGAAATAGAAAAAGAAAAAAATAATAGAAAAAATTTCTATAAAGCGATTGGAATTGGTTTGGTAATTTTATTTATAGCGTTATTCATTATGTCAATATTTATTTACATATTCACTAAAAAATAAAAATTGCATATAATGTAATAGACAGTTATAATTTACGGCTTACAATTTTAAAACAATTTGTTACAATTTACAGCTTAAATAAATTGCTTTAAACTTTAATATACATTCTTTCACATTTCACTTCGCGGTTCGCTTTGCTCAGCGCTCGCACGTTACGCTCCGCTCCTACGTCGCCTGCGCTCACTTGAAATGCTCAAGAAAATATATTAAAGCTAAAAATAAAATTAGGGCTGTGAATAGTAAAAATAATTTATATAAGTCGTAAATTGTAACAATAAACATATTTCAATATAAAATTTATAATTAAATTTTATATTTATATTAATTGAAAGAGGCTTTTTTATGAATACTGTTGTATTAAAATTTGGAGGAAGCTCAGTTTCAGATAACATAAATTTAAATATTGTAGCTCAAAAAATAATTGAATTTAAAAAAGAAAATAATGTAGTATGTGTTGTTTCAGCACAAGGAAAAACGACAGATAATTTAATTAAGGAGGCAAAAGAATTAAGTGCCATTCCAAATGAAAGGGAAATGGATGTTTTACTTAGTACAGGTGAGCAAGTATCTGCATCAAAACTTGCCATACTTCTGAATATGCTAGGACATAAAGCAATATCTCTTACTGGATGGCAAGCAGGAATTTATACAAATTCAGATTACCAATCATCAAAAGTAGTAGACATAAATACATCAAGAATCAATAAAGAAATTGAAGACGGAAAAATAGTTGTAGTTACTGGATTTCAAGGAATTGATAAATATAGTAATATTACAACTTTAGGTAGAGGTGGTTCAGATACAACTGCTGTGGCATTAGCAGCAGCTTTAAAAGCAGAGCATTGCTATATTTTCTCTGACGTAGATGGAGTTTATACTGCCGACCCTAAATCTGTAAAATTAGCACATAAATTAAGTTCTATTTCATATGAAGAGATGTCGTATATTTCTGGTGAAGGTGCAAAAGTTTTACATGATAGATGTGTAGAGTTGGCAGAAAAATATGATATGCCTATTATTACGGCTTCTACATTCAATACACATAAAGGTACAAAAATAAGTAATTGTATGGAAGATACTGTAATAAAAAGTATTATAAAAAACGACAATATTTTATTAGTAAAGATAGGAAATATAGAATTACCATATAATTTAATTAACAAACTAATAAATGAAAATATTAAGATTGGAAAATATATCATTAAAGGAAAATATGCTGAATTTACAATTAACAAAACAGATAGAGCAAAATTAGAAAAAATGCTTGATAAAAAGAATTATAATATTTCGATTGAATCTGTTACAAAAATATCTGTTGTAGGTTCTGGTATTTCTAATCATCCGGAAATTTTAAAGAAAATTTTAGATGTATTTAAAGATATAAATGAAAATATTTTAGAAATAGATGTATCAGCTTGTAAAATCTCTATTTTGTTTAGTGAAATTGTTGATATTAAATATTTAAATAATCTTCATGATAAATGTTGTTGTAAAAAATAATTAATATTTTAATTAAAAATTTTGTTGCAATTTTATAAGTTATATTAATGATAAAAATTATTACAGTTCATCTACCTATACTAAAAAATACGAATATACATTCTTTCACATTTCACTGCGCGGGTCGCTCGTTTATACTCGCTCCAGCTTGCACGCTGCACTTCGCTTTACAAGCTTCGTTCGCTGAAATGTTTAATATTTTTATGATAGTTACTGAAGTTTAACAAGAAATTTTGAATATACAATTTTTTTACAATTAATAAAACTTTAAATTGCAACAAAATTTTTTATAATATTCTTAGTCATATTTATTAATTTCCTGAATATAATTAATTATAAAGATTTAGGAGGTATAAGGTATGATACAAGAAGAACGTAAGACAACCTTTAAAGAAGGAACAAAAAGTATACAAAATTTAATATTAGAAAACAGAGAAAAACTATCTATTTCAGCAGTTTTAGATGTTTTAAGTTTTGATGATCAAATAGTTATTTTAGAAACAGAGTTAGGTATGCTTACAATAAAAGGCGAAGATTTAAGAATAAATAAGCTTAGTATAGATACCCGGAGATGTAATTATTGAAGGAAATATAAACAGTTTAAGTTATAGTGAAAAAGAAGAAAGAAAATCTGGAAATTTTTTAGGAAAAATTTTTAAATAAGAGAGGAAATAAATGAGTCAGTTTTTTGAGCGGGCAATTAGGTATATTTCTTATGTGCATTGCAGGAGGAATCATAATTAGCTTATTATATGACATATTTAGAGCATTAAGAAAATCAATAAAAACCTCAGATTTGGTAACATATATAGAGGATGTAATTTTTTGGATATTAGTTGGTAGTTTTTTAATATATTTAATATTTATTTTAAATAATGGTAATATCAGATTCTTCATTTTTGTTGGTTTAATCTTAGGTGGAATATTTTATTATTTTACATTTAGCAAATTATTTATGAAAATTACAGTAAAAATTTTTACTTTTTTAAAAAGGATTTTACTTGCTCCTATTAGAATAATATTAAAATTTAATAAAAGGTTAATTTGTCTGGTATGTATAAATTTACAAAATATGACAAAATTTATAAAAAAGCTTCCTAAAATAACAAAAAGTAAGAAAAAAGTTAGCAATGAAAAAGGAATTTAAGACATTTTGTAGAATAATAATAATAGAGATTTTATATTATTATTTGGAGTGATATTACTTATGAAAAAAATTCTAAAATATATTTTTATTATATTAATTACTATATATGTTGTTCATATATTTATTGTGCAACAAGGAACTTTGAATTCATATACAACAGAAAGTAAAGAATATCAAAGTCAAATTGAAAGTGCCAAAGAAGAACAAGAAGAATTGAATCAAACTATACAAGATTTAAATTCTACTGAATATATAGAAGATGAAGCTAGAGAAAAATTAGATATGTATTTGCCAAATGAAAGAGTTTATATAGATATAACCAAGTAAAAATTTCCAATACTTGGTTTACTTTTTTTTATTTTTGTAGTATAATAATTATAGTGTTTTCATAATTGTTTTTAATCTTTTTGATTTTCCAATAAATAAAAACATTAAAATTTTAAAGTTAAGGAGAAAAATATGAATTTAGAAGATTGCACTCTTGTAGAGTTAAGGCAATTAGCCAAAGAAAAAGGTATTAAGAATGTATCAAAGTTAAAGAAAGAAGAATTAATTACAGAATTATCTAAAGAAGATAATAATGTTCAAACTTCAGAGGTTGAAGTTGCAGAAATTAATGAAGAAAATGAAAGCGAAGAAGAAAAGCATGATGAAGTAAGAATAGTAGAAGGTTATACCCTTACAAGTCAAGAGGACATAATTATTTATGGTATACTTTAAATTTTGCCAGTTTGATATGGATTTTTAAGAGGAAAAAATTATTTATCAACACCAGATGATATATATGTATCACCTGTGCAAATTAGAAGATTCAAATTAGATAATGGTGATAAAATAAAAGGAATTGCAAGAACACCAAAAGAAGGTGAAAAATTCCCAGCATTAATATATGTTGGTGAAGTCAATGGAGAGGCTCCAGAAATTGCATATAGAAGAAAAAAATTTGATGACCTTATTCCTATATATCCTAATGAAAAATTAAAAATGGAGACAAGTTCAAAGGAATATGCAATGAGAATGATAGACTTAATTTGCCCTATTGGAAAAGGACAAAGAGGTATGATAGTTGCTCCTCCAAAGGTTGGTAAAACTACTCTTTTAAAGAAAATAGCTAATAGTATTACAACTAACAATCCAGAAATTGAGTTAATTGTACTTCTTATTGATGAAAGACCAGAAGAAGTAACAGATATGAGAAGATCAATAAAAGGAGATGTTATATATTCTACTTTTGATGAGCTTCCAGAACATCATGCCAAAGTTGCAGAAATGGTTTTAGAAAGAGCTAAAAGATTAATTGAGCATAAAAAAGATGTTGTTATTCTATTAGATAGTATAACAAGATTAGCGAGAGCATACAACTTAACAATTCCTTCTTCAGGAAGAACATTATCTGGAGGTCTTGATCCTGCTGCATTACATAAGCCTAAGAAATTCTTTGGTGCTGCTAGAAATATTGAAGATGGGGGAAGTCTTACAATTTTAGCAACAGCATTGATAGACACAGGAAGTAGAATGGATGAGGTTGTTTTTGAGGAATTTAAAGGTACTGGTAATATGGAAGTTGTATTGGATAGATCTTTATCTGAGAAAAGAATATTCCCAGCAATTGATATTAATAAATCTGGAACTAGAAGGGAAGACCTATTATTGAATAAGGATGAATTAAGTGCAGTTTATTCTTTAAGAAAGGCAATGTCAAATATGCCTCAAGCAGAAGTTACAGAACAATTAATTGCTCAAATGATGGCAACACAAAATAATGAGGAATTAGTTAATAAATTAAATCATATTTTTAAAAATAGATAAAAATTAAGGACGAATAAAAAGTTCGTCCTTTTAAACTTATACTTAAAAGATGGATGGTTAGGGAATAGAACAATATATACTAAGTGTAGAAAAAAGCAATAATTCTACTTGCGTGAAATCAAAGTTTCACGCAA
>CALXZS010000077.1 GCA_944393305.1 uncultured Clostridia bacterium
ACATATTGGTCAGCGCCAAAATTTAAGCTCATCAATTCATCAAGTTCATTATCCTTACTTGTTATCATAATAATTGGAACATTTGACACCTTTCTTATTTCCTTCAAAATATACTCTCCATCAAAGCTTGGCAAATTAATATCTAACAAAATCAAATCAGGATTTATATCTAAACCATCTTTGACAGGCTCATCAAATTTTTCTAAAGAATAAGCTTGATAGCCATTTTTATTTAAAAATATCTCTAGTTCCTTCCTTAATTTCTCATCATCCTCTACAATCAGTATCTTTGACATAATTACCTCCTGAATTTTTCCAGTTAGGGACGGTCCTTTTTCCAAAAAAGACCGCCTCGAGTGTTGTATTTTATTATACTCCCATAGTCATTGTTTCTGGAAGAGTTGATCCTCCATCTATAACAATTCCTTGAGCTGTTATATATGAACTTTCATCACTTGCTAAAAATGCTGCTAATTCTCCTAATTCTTCTATTGTTCCTAATCTTTTCATTGGTATACCTTTAGCTATTCCTTCTACTACTGCTTTTGGATTGTTTTTATCTGTTTCATTTGCCATTCCTTCTACCATTGGTGTCATTATATATCCTGGCATTATAGCATTTACTCTTATTCCTTCTTCTACAAGTTCTGCTGCTAATGATTTTGTAAATCCTAAAATTGCTGATTTTGTAGTTGCATAAGCTACTTCTCCACTATCTGCAACCATTGGTCCTGTAACGCTTGAAAGATTTACAATTGATCCGTTTTTTGTTTCTTTTATATATGGCAAGCATGCTTTTGTTACATTCCAAGTTCCTTTTATATTTATATCAAAATGGAAATCTCTAAGATTGTCGTCCATATCCATAAATTTTTCTAATCTACATACTCCTGCATTGTTTATTAATATATCTATTTTGCCATATTTATTTTTTATATCTTCTACTGCTTCTTTTACTTTTTGATAATCTCTAATATCTACTTCATAACCTAATACTTCTTGTCCATTATTTTTTAAATTTTCTACTGTTTCTGTTAGCTTTTCTGAATAATCTAAAATTGCTACTTTTGCTCCATATTTTAAAAATACATTTACAATTCCTAAGCCGTTTCCCATGGCTCCTCCTGTGACTACTGCTACTTTTCCTTCTAATTTTTTCATAATCTTTTTTCTCCTCATTTTTTATTTAGGCTTTTGTGTTGCCTATAAACTATATCATGTCTATAATATAGTAATTTATTATATGTTTATTTATAACACATGCAAATTTTTTTAGCAATATTTTAAAGAAAAAAATACGCCTATAACATTAAAGCTGTTTTTGGGAGGTGTCCCCAAAAACAGCCCCAAAAACAGCCAATCTACATATCTGTTTCATCATATTCTATATCATAATTATTATCCTTTTTTACTTCAGTTGTTGTACCTGCTTGAGTTGTAGTTACTTTTACTTCTCCTTTACCATCTCCTTTTAATGCTTCTTTTTCTAATTTACTCAATTTCATTCCATTCATTGTTTTGCCAAGCATTTCGCTTAATTTATCTGCTAAATCTGGTACTAAATCTAATAATTTATCTACTGAAGAAGAATGTTCTACTGGAAGTAGCTTTACTCCACTTGTTTGAACTACAATAAAAGCTATTGGTGAAATACTTACACCTGCTCCTGAACCACCTCCAAATGGTAACCTTTCCTTTGGTTGTTCTTCTTTTTTAGATGGATCTGTTGTCTTTCCATTGAATTCACTTCCACCAGCAGCAAATCCAAAATTTACTTTAGATATAGGTATTATGACAACATTGTTGGATGTTTGGATAGGATCTCCAACAATAGTATTTACGTCTACCATTTCCTTAATACTATTCATCGCTGTATTCATTAAACCTTCTATTGGATATTCGCTCATTCTTTCTTTTCCTCCTTCTTACATATTACATTTATAATATGTACTAATTTTACTGTTATTATGCAACTAAATTGTAAAAAAAATACATTTTTATTCAAATAAATTGGATTTACTTTATAATAATAATTATCTAATTTATTACTACTATTTACATCAGTTACATACGGAAGAATTATTGCAATTGTCATATTTATAATTGAACTTGCAAGCGCAGTAAAAGCTGCATTATCAGTTCCAAGTGTCATATATAAATTTGTATTTTCTAATATTAAATTTGGTAGTATTTTTTTTGAAAAAGCTTTTGCTTTTTTCTTATCTTGCTCTATGTCTTTATTCTTTCTTACCTCTTTATCATATTGTTTTAATAAAAGTCGTTTTATTTTTTCATTATTTAATTTTAAATAAAATATTGGTATTTTATTTAGAAATTTTATTTGTATTTTTAATTCAAATGAAATATAGTTTAGTACATTAATTTTGTTTCTTTCATTTTTTTCTTTTAATAAAATCTTTATTATATCTTCTACATTTTCTATATCATCTATTGTCATATTACAGATTTTGATTGTTATATTTGATAAAGATAATATTATAAATAATATAACCAATATTAATAAAATATAAAGAAAAACTATCACAAAGAGTTCCTCCTTTTATGATAGTTTTTCCATTTATTTACTTTTTATGCTTGTTTTTTAATCTTTTTATTAACTTTTATTTCTCCAAATAATTCTTCTTGGTCAGTTTCTACTTTGCTTCTTCTAGACATCTCTAGTAAGCCGGAAAATGCTGTTACAACTTCTTGTGGTTTACATCTTTTCAATGAGAATAGTTTATTAAATACAAAAGAATGATTTTTTATTAATGCCCTAAACATTGTTTTTACTGTTTCGCCTACTGTATAGTTTTCTATAATTGCTATTTTTTCAATATTTTTTGCATTTTTATTCAGTTTTGCACTATTTCTATCCAAGATTTTTCTATATGTATTTACTATATCTTTATTTGTATATTTTACCTCCACCTCAGTTTGCTTAGGTATTTCTATACTTTCTGGCAATCTAAATATTCTTTTATTATTAGCATTATATAATTCTCTAAATTTGTTTGTGATTTCTTTATATTGCTTATATTCTATAATTCTTTGTATTAATTCTTCCTCAGATAACATTTCATCTTCTGCTTCTTGTCTAGGCAAAAGTTTTTTAGATTTTAAGTATAATAAGTTTGACGCCATAATTAGAAATTCACTTGTAACTTCTAAATCCATTTCTTCCATAGCATTTATATACGCAATATATTGGTCGGTAATTTCACTAAGAGAAATATCATATATATCCATTTTATTTACATCTATTAAATGGCATAGTAAATCAAGAGGACCTTCAAAGTTCTCTGTTTTTATTTTGTATTTATTTATTTCTAGTGTAAATACATTTTGCATGTTATAACGCCTCTTTTATACTTTCTTCTTTATATCCTTTTTTCATTAAATACATTTTTACATCTTGTTTTTCTAAATTAGATTTTTTTATAGCTATTTTTTTTGCGGAGCTTTTTTCATATTCTAGTAAAGTGTCATAATTATTTGAAATGTAGTCATCTATAATATTACTTTTTACTCCTTTTGACATTAACTTATATTTAATTTCTTTAATAGACAGAGTATTAAGTGCCATAAATTCATTTATGGCTCTTAATACATATTTTTCATCGTCTATATATCCAATTTGTTTTAATTCTTCTATTACATCTTCTAGTAAATTTTCTTCTATTACTCTTGAGAATTTATTTTTTATTTCTTGTTCAGTTCTTTTTTTATAGAATATATATTTTAATACTTTTGTTTTTGCTTTGTCAAACTCTTCTATTTTGTACATTATCTATTTTCCTTCGTCATCAAATTCATCAGCATCTGGTTCTATGTCTTGCTCTTTATCAATGACTTCTTCGCCTAAGCTTTGTTCAAATGCTTCATCAAAGTTTTTTCTGATTTTTTCTTCTATTTCTTGCATAATTTCTGGGTTATCTTCTAAATATTTTTTAGCATTTTCTCTTCCTTGTCCAATTCTAGTACCATTGTATCCAAACCAAGAACCGCTTTTGTCTACTAAGCCTAAGTTTATACCTAAATCTAATATATTACCAGATTTTGAAATTCCCTTTCCATATACAATATCAAATTCTGCCTCTCTAAATGGTGGTGCAACTTTATTTTTTACTACTTTTACTCTTACTCTATTACCAACAACATCACCATCTTGTTTTATATTTTCTATTTTTCTTATATCCATTCTTACTGAAGCATAGAATTTTAATGCTCTTCCTCCTGGTGTTGTTTCAGGATTTCCAAACATAATTCCTACTTTTTCTCTTAATTGGTTTATAAATACTATTACACTATTAGATTTATTTATAACACCTGCTAATTTTCTTAATGCTTGTGACATAAGTCTTGCTTGAAGTCCTACATGTGCGTCACCCATATCACCATCTATTTCAGCTTTTGGTACTAATGCAGCTACTGAGTCAACCACAATAATATCAATAGCACCACTTCTTACTAATGCTTCTGCTATTTCTAAAGCTTGCTCACCTGTGTCTGGTTGAGAAACTATTAAATTATCTATATCAACACCTAAGTGTTTTGCATATACTGGATCTAATGCATGCTCTGCATCAATAAATGCTGCCTCTCCACCCATTTTTTGTGCTTCGGCTATCATATGAAGTGCTAAAGTTGTTTTTCCAGATGATTCTGGACCATACACTTCTATTATTCTTCCTTTTGGTATACCACCTATTCCTAAGGCTATATCTAAACTTAAAGCTCCTGTTGGTATTGCCTCAACATTCATCGCTTTAAATTCACCTAATTTCATAACTGAACCTTTTCCAAATTGTTTTTCTATTTGTCCTAATGCTGCCTCTAGTGCTTTTTGCTTTTCTGCATTTGCTTTTTCTGTATTCATAACTTCCTCCTAATTAAACATTTGTTTGTACGACATTTATTATATACTAAATTTAAAATTTGTCAATACTTTTTACGAACATTTTTTCGTATTTTTATTCTTTTATTTTACTATTTATTCTAATTGTATATTTAAAATTTCGCAGTTTTGCGCAGTTTGAAGCTGTAAAATTCGAAGAATTTTAGCAGCGACAGCAAGAAACAAGAAATTTTAGAATATACAATTAAAATTATTTACTTTTATAAATGTATATTAAAGTTTAAGCAAATTATTTAAACTGTAAATTGTAGCTTATTGTTGTCTAAACCATTCATAAAAATTGTAATATACATCATAACTATTTGGTACAAAATTTCCACCAACATTAGCATTTAATAATAATGTAATTTTATCTCTATATAAGCCTATATAAGGTACATCTTCATTTGCAATTTTTTGAATATCTGCATAATTATCTAATGAACCTAATTTTGATTTTATTTCATCATTATTGTAATTTGCTATATTTCCATCACCATAAAAATAGCTTAAATCAGGATTTATCGAACTGGTAATTCCAGTTAATATCATCTGATAATTTTTATCATTTAGATATTGATAATACCTATCTGTGCTTACTTGTGAAATATTAACAGTTATTCCTACCTGAGCTAATTGTCTTTTTATTTCATTTGCTACATTTACTCTATCTGGACTGTCTTTGCTTACAACTAATGATAAAGTTAAGCGCCTTACATATCCATCTATATTTTTTTGCCACCTATTATTTTTATAAACCCATCCAGCTTGTTCTAGCACAGTTCTTGCCATATCTTGGTTGAAACTTATTTCTCCTTCTGATGAATATAAATAACTACCATAATCTAAAGCTGAATTTGCTACATAATTATTATTTGAAAATACTGTTGATACAATTGTACTTTTGTCTAGTGCATAGTTTATAGCTTGTCTAACAGCTTTGTCTTGCAATATAACATCATTACAATTAAAGCTAATATAATCGTAATTCCTGCCTTTATATTCTTTTTTATTATATCCCATTGTTCCTATATATTCAGAATAACTTGTAGAATTTGTATTGATTATATCTATATTATCTAGTTTAAAACTATTGTAAATTTCACCCATTGTATTATATCTTTTTATTGTAATAGATTGTGCTTTAGGCGTTTTATCTTTAATATTTCTCCATTTATCATTTCTTGTCAATAAAATAGTATTGTCATCTATACTCGCTATTTTATACATACCTGTTCCTATTGGAATTTTATTAGTGTTTTCAAAATCTTCATTTACATAATACATACTTGGTAATATTGGAAATGTTAAATTATATTCAAAAAACGGAACTGTTCTTGACAAATTAATTATTACAGTTTGAGAGTCTGGTATTTCTACACTAGCAATATCTTGTACATTTGCTGAATACACTGTATTTCTTTCTTTTAATTTATTAATTGTAAATTCGACATCTTTTGCAATTA
>CALXZS010000078.1 GCA_944393305.1 uncultured Clostridia bacterium
TAGATATTATAAAAAGAGCAAATAAAAAAATCTTAATTATAGATAATTATATTGATGATAGTGTTTTGAAAATGCTAGCAAAAAAGAAAAAAAGAGATGTATCATTTAGGTGCATCTATAAAGGATTTAGGAAAAAAGTGTTTTGGAATTAATAAAATAGAAGATAAAGAGATAATAGAGAAAATCATTAATTTATAAAAACAATTAATCAACTTTATATTTTAGTAAACTGCTCTTTTGAAACCCAATAAGTTTCAGCCCCCCTTCGGGGAGATTTTTATTTTTCAATAAAGTGCTTGAAAATGATCAATAAGTGTGGTAAAAAAATTATGTTAAGTTTTTTTAATCCTGTTTTACATATGCAGGTTTACAACATAGAAAAATAATTATTTTAAGGAGGAAAGATTACTTAGAAACAAAGAGGTTTAAAATTTCAATCAAGTAGTTATCTAATGTAGAAGAAGCTGATGATGATATGTTCAAAGTATTGTTAATAGTATAGAAAAGTATAGAAACATAATTTTAAGAAAGTAAAAAATCCTCAAATAAATTTATATATTTCAGAAAAAGGTCTGTTTTTTACTTTAAAGGTAATAAAATCCCTCATTTAAACACAAAAAATGAGGGGCTTGAAAAAAGTTAAGTAATTAATTTATTATCTATCATCATCATGAGATGTAGGTGCGTGATATTGGTTAAAATTTATTGGTCTTGGAATGATACCATTTTCATATTTTGACCAAAATAATTCAACAGCCTTAGGAATATTAGTATGAGAATTGTTGTATAGTATTTTTTTGAATAATGAAGACATACTTCTAAATGCTGTTCTAACATCATCCATTTGTCTTTCAGAAAAATTATATGAATTAATATTACAATCATCATATAAAGATAAAGCGTCATCATATAGAGCAATATAGTCAGATATTGCAATAATATTTTCCCTATTTTCAACCTGCTGACAGAAGTAATTGTAATCTTTACTTGAAGACAAATAAGGTAATAATGCTCTAATTAGAGATGTACTAGATTTATAAAAGCTATCCAATTGTAAATTATAGCTTGTAAAAATATTACTTTCCGCTATAAACATCATAATAATGTCTTCAAGTTCATCTAAAGTATTTCTATGTGGATTACAAGTTGCTAATCTAAGGCAAGAATCTTGATAATATTTTTTTAAAACATCATAAAAATCAAGAGTATATTTACTAAGATTATATATATTATCTTTTGTACTAATTTCATTTTTTGTTTCTTGTGATGGATTAAGTAAAACTGCAAAAATACTAGGATTTTCAAAAACTTTACTCATAAATTCTCCTTTAAAATAAATTTCAACCTTAATTATATCATAGTTTCCATAATTATGCAAATATGCCATATATTAGATTATATTTCATATATAACAGCTGTAAGTGATGGTGAAAAAACAAAAATTGTTGACTACGACGGAAGATTATATGATACATATAATGAAGATTATGGAGATGCAGAAACAGCTTGAAAATATCAATGTAGAATCATCTGATGAATACAATGCATTTGCAATAAATTTAGCAAGAAAGATTATAAAGATGTTTGGGAGGCAGAATATAATGATGTAATAATAATGGTAAGTGATGATACTGAAGAATATTACAATATAAAGGGGGAAAGGTTAAATAAAGAAAACTATGTAGATGTAACATCTTTTAATGATGAAGGATATGCGATAGTATCTGAAGATGAAGAAAACTATTATGCAATTAATAAAGATTTTCAAAAAGTTACAGATGAGTACAATAATATAAAAATGATTAATGGAAAAAATTGGATAGTAAAAAGAGATGGAAAAAAATTCTTTACAACTAAAATGTATGTTAATGACTAATAACTATTTACAAACTATTTTGAATTTATATGCTGTTTGGAAAATGAGCCTCTAAAAACAAAAGTTGCTTTTGGGAGGTGTCCCCAAAAACATCCCTAAAAATAGTCAAAAAATATTTTAAAAATCCACTTGATTTTTATTTTACAATTTGCTAAAATTATCATTAGCAAAAAAGGGAGTAGCTCAAAAACAACTAATCAACAACAAGATATAATCTGGTTAGTTACCTAAAAGGTGAGCAAGACTTTTAAGAATAAAAATGTTCTTATTAGTCTTGCTTTTTGTATGAAGTGCATATATTCATATAAAATGGGTAAAAAATAATTTTAAGGAGGAAGTAAATGAATTGGTTTAACAAAAATGTGGAAGAAATATCCCAAGAACTCAAAACAGATTTAAAAAATGGGCTAAGTGATGAAGAAGTAAAAAAAAGGCAGAAAGAAAAAGGATTTAACGAACTGGAAGAAAAGAAAAAGAAGAGTTTGTTAGTAAAATTCCTAGAACAGTTTAAAGATTTTATGATAATCATTCTAATTATAGCAGCAATTGTATCAGGAGTAGTTGGATATATAAATGGTGAAGGATTTACAGATTCAATTATAATTTTAATAGTTGTTGTTTTAAATGCTGTGATAGGACTTATCCAAGAAAGTAAAGCAGAAAAATCACTTGAAGCTTTAAAGAAAATGAGCAGTTACTCAGCAAAAGTAATTAGAAATGGTAAAGTAGTTGTAATACCATCAAGAGATTTAGTACCAGGAGATATAGTTGTTTTAGATACAGGAGATTATGTACCAGCAGATATAAGAATTACAGAAGCGGTAAATTTAAAATCTCAAGAAGCGTCACTTACAGGAGAATCAGTACCAGTAGAAAAAGACGCAGCAAAGATTGATAATGAAGAAGTAAGCCTGGGAGATAGAACAAATATGCTATTTTCTTCTAGTTTAATAACCTATGGTAGAGGAAAAGGAATTGTTGTTGAAACAGGAATGAACACAGAAGTAGGAAATATTGCTGGAATGCTTAATAATGTTGAAGAAACAGCTACACCACTTCAACAAAAGTTAAACAAATTAGGAAAAAGCTTAGGAATAATGGCATTAGCAATTTGTGTAATAATATTTATTATTGGATTGTTATATGGAAAAGATGTAATAGATATGTTTATGACAGCAGTAAGTTTAGCTGTTGCAGCTATTCCAGAAGGTTTAGCAGCAGTATCAACAATTGTTTTAGCAATTGGTGTTCAAAGAATGGTAAAGAAAAATGCCATTATAAAGAAATTGCCAGCAGTTGAAACATTGGGAAGTGCGTCAGTTATCTGTTCAGATAAAACAGGAACACTTACACAAAACAAAATGGAAGTTCAAAAAATATTTGTAAATAACGAAGTCATAGACGTAGATAAAGCAAAAGAACTAGAAAGTGGAAGCGAAGAGTTACAAAAAACTATTTTAGTTGGAATGTTATGTAATGATACCAAAATAGCACCAGTAAATAAATTTACAGGTGACCCAACAGAAATTGCACTTACAAGTTTAGCACTTAACTTAGGTCATACAGAAGAACAAATTGAAGGATATGAAAGATTAGCTGAAATACCTTTTGATTCAGAAAGAAAGTTAATGACAACTGTAAATAAATATGAAGATAAATATATAGTTTGTACAAAAGGTGGCTTAGATGAACTTTTAAGTATTTGTAATAGTTATTTAGAAAATGGAACTATAAAAAATGATATAAAAGAAAAAAGTAAAGAAATATTAAAAATAAATGAAAAGCTTGCAAGAGATGCTCTTAGAGTATTAGCAATGGCATATAAATATTTAGATCATAAACCAACAGAAGAAGATATGGAAGAATTAGAAAAGAACCTTACTTTTGTTGGAATGTGTGGAATGATAGACCCACCTAGAGAAGAAGCAAAAAAAGCAGTAGAAAAATGTAAAGAAGCTGGTATAAAAACAGTTATGATAACTGGTGACCATAAAATTACAGCCACAGCAATTGCTAAGCAATTAGGAATATTAGAAAACGATGATGAAGCAATTACTGGAGCAGAACTTGAAAAAATGTCTGATGAAGAATTAGACAAAAATATAAGAAAATATAGTGTTTATGCAAGAGTTGCACCAGAACATAAAGTTAGAATAGTAAAAGCATGGCAGAAAGCAGGAGAAATAGTTGCTATGACAGGAGATGGTGTTAACGATGCACCAGCATTAAAACAAGCAGATATTGGTTGTGCAATGGGAATAGTAGGAACCGACGTTTCAAAAGAAGCAGCAGATGTCATACTTACAGATGATAATTTTGCAACAATAGTATCTTCAGTAGAAGAAGGTAGAAGAATTTATGCAAATATATTAAAAGCAATAGAATTCTTAATTTCAAGTAATATTGGAGAAATAGTATTATTATTTGTATGTATGCTAATTACACCAATATTAAGTAATATATTTAATATAGACATAAATTTAATAGAACCATTACTTCCAATGCATATACTTTGGATAAATCTTGTTACTGACTCACTTCCAGCATTAGCATTAGCTGTTGACCCAGCAGAAGATGATGTAATGAAGAAAAAGCCAATTAAAGAAAGTGGTATATTTACAAAATCAAGAATTTGGAGAGTTGCATATCAAGGTATAATGATAGGTTTAATTACACTTGCAGCATTTATAATAGGTTTAGCAACACCAGATGAAATATTACCACAAATAGAAGGATTAACAGCAGAAGAAGTAAAAGTAGAAATAGGTCAAACAATGGCATTTGTAACACTTGCTTTTGCAGAACTTGTGCATGTATTTAATGTAAGAAATGCTAAAAAATCTATATTTAAAACACATCCGTTTAAGAATAAAATGTTATTACTTGCAATTGGTGTGTCAGCTATGCTAATGATAGTTATTTTAGCAGTTCCAGCATTAAGAAATGTATTTAGTATACCAGTACTTCCAGCTCAAGATATAGTAGAAATGATTTTATTAATTTTATCACCAATATTAATTGTAGAGCTTATGAAATTGTTTAAATTAAATGGAAGTAAAAAAGAAGAATAAAAATAATGTTTTGAAGCTGTTTTTAGGGACACCTCCCAAAAACAGCTTCATAATAAGGTCTATGTAAGCAACAATTTAATGAAAAATTGTTGCTTATTTCTACATATTAGTTGTATAATATAGAAAATTAAGATAATGGGGGAGCAAATGTACGATTTAATCATACGAAATAGGAAACTAAATAAATTAAAAGTTGCATTAGTAATATTAGTATTGATTCTAATAATTATGGTAATATTTACAAGCGTTAGATTAGTACAGATGTATAAAGTTAGTAAAACCATAAATGAGTACAATATATGGATTGAAAAATTTAATGAAGAAAAAGCTAAGAAAGCACAAGAAGAAGCTAATAGGTTTGCAACATTAAATTCAGAAGAACTTGACAAAATAAGTAACATATATAAACATCAAGATAATAAAAGAGTATTTTTGACATTTGATGATGGTCCATCGCAAGCAGTTACACCATATATATTAGACTTATTAAAACAAGAAAATATAAAAGCTTCATTTTTTGTATTAGGAGTAAAAGCTGAAGCAAATCCAGATATATTAAAAAGAGAATATAATGAGGGTCATTTTATTGGAAATCATGGATATTCTCATAAATATAAAGAAATATATGCTACTTCACAAGCTGTTTTGGATGAATATAATAAAGCAAATCAAATTATAAAAGACGCATTAGGAAATCAAAACTATAATTCATTAGTATTTAGATTTCCAGGGGGTTCAAGTGGTGGACCATATCATGACGTAAAAAAAGAAGCAAAAGAACTTTTAAAACAGAATGGTATTGCGAGCTTAGATTGGAATGCACTTACAAATGATGCAGCAGGCGCTAGTACGAAAGATGAAATAATGCAAAATTTTTATGATACAGTAGAAGGAAAAACAAGCGTAGTATTACTTATGCATGATGCATCAGATAAAATATTAACATATGAATGTCTACCAGATATAATTAAGTATTTTAAGGATAATGGTTATACTTTTGAGAGTTTATATGATGTACTTGGAAGATAATTTTTGATTTGGGACGGTCCTTTATTGAAAATTTATCTTTACAATTCAGTGGTTAAACAACCAATGTAAAGGTTTTGAAATAAAAATTTAAAGTAAAAAGTTAAAAATTTTACAACTTAAAAAATTTAAAAAAATTAATAAAACTCTTGACAATCATCTAAAAAAAGTGTATATTTAATATTGTTCATATTAAATATGCGGATGTGGCGGAATTGGCAGACGCGCTGGTCTTAGGAACCAGTGTCAACGACGTGGGGGTTCAAGTCCCTT
>CALXZS010000079.1 GCA_944393305.1 uncultured Clostridia bacterium
AAGTTATCTTGAAATCTACAATGTAATACATGTTGCAGGAAACTTGGAAGCCGGGAGAATCTCTGCAAAAGAAATTTTTGTAGCGGGTGATCTTAAGGCAAGAGAAATCACTTGCTATAATGGCAAAGTTACAGTTGGCGGAAACCTCTATTGTGACAACATAGTGGCAGAAGAGGTCGTATGCCAAGGCAAAATTATGTCTTATAATTCCTGAAAGAAAGCCGGGGCTCTTGCCCCGGCTTTAGCATATATTTATGCTTGTGCTTGTCTTTTCATTAAATCTTGTCTAGAAAGTAAATCATAGCAATGCCTACAAAGAGACATGTACTCGTGGTCTCCAATAACGATATCTGTGTTCTTTCCACCTTTAAAATACGTAAATACAGCATTTTCACATTTACAATTATCACAAATTGCAGTAAGCATTTGAACATTATCAGATATACATAATAAATCAGCCATTTTACCAAATGGTTTTTTCTCAGCAGTAAGATTTAAACCAGCTATAAAAAATTTCTTGCCACATTCAGCCATTTGTTCAATAACTTTTACGTTACCTTTTAAAAATTGAAATTCATCAATACAATAAACATCAGCATCGTATTTTTCTAAATCTGAAATTCTATTAATTGGAATAGCAGGAATGTCTATACCATATCTTGAGGCAACAATATTTTGAGCCGTTCTAGTATCAATAGAAGGTTTGAACATTTTTACTTTTTTTCCTGCGATTAATTGCCTCTTGTACTCATTTAGAATTTGTTGAGTTTTGCCACATTTCATTGGTCCAGAATATACATTTATGTCACCCATTTTTTTATTACCCCTTATAAAAATATTTGCGTATGTATAATAATACATTCTTGAAAACTATTCAAGTATATTTTTCAAAATTTTTAAAATGTTATTTTTGTAATAATATTGTAAAAAAAAAATAAAAATGATAAAATAGAAATGCAATGATTTTATTGTATAGGTAAAATTGAATTTTTCCATACAATGAAAAAAGGAGGGAGCTCGATTGGGCGAATTAGAAAATTTATTAGGAACTGAAAATGTAAAATATAATGAACCAATGAGCAAGCATACTACCTTTAAAGTGGGAGGAATTGCAGATACATATATAACTGTAAATTCAAAAGAAAAACTATTAAAGGTGTTAGAATTATTAAAAAATGAAAAAATTACAATTATAGGAAATGGAAGCAATTTATTAGTTACAGATAAAGGAATAAGAGGTATTGTTTTAAAATATTCTGCTAATAATTGCAGTATAAACGGCAAAACAGTTACAGTAGAATCTGGAATGACAAATGCAAGGCTTGCAAATACTTTACTAAAGCAAAATTTGGCAGGATACGAATTTGCAGCAGGAATACCAGGAACCATAGGCGGAGCAATAGTTATGAATGCTGGTGCATATGGCAAGGAAATGAAAGATGTAGTTGAAAGTACAGAATTTATTGATTTAGAAACTAATAAAATAGAAACATTAAAAAATGAAGAACAAGAATTTGAATATAGAAAAAGTATTTTTCAAAATAAAAAATGTATTATTCTAAGTACAACTTTAAAACTAGAAGATGGCATAAAAGAAGAAATAGAAGAAAAAATGAAAGAATATGCTGAAAAAAGAAGAAGCACGCAACCACTAGATATGCCTAGTGCAGGAAGCACATTTAAAAGAGGAAATGGATTTATTACAGCAAAACTAATTGACGAAGCAGGCTTAAAGGGGTATAGTATAGGGGGAGCACAAGTATCAACAAAACATGCAGGCTTTATTGTAAATAAGGGAAATGCAAAAGCAAAAGATATAATTGAACTTATAAAATACATACAAGATGAAATTTATAAAAAATTTGGAGAAAAAATAGAACCAGAGATAAAAATTATAGGGGAATAATTTTATTGGAGGAATATTACTAATATGGGATTTTTTAAATGGTTTACATCAAAGGCAAAAATGAAAAGATGGATGTTATTAATACTTGTAGGAATAATTTTAGTAGGATATGGAATATCGACATTATTGTACTTTGATACATTAGGAATAATAGAAATATTAAAGATAGTAGGTTCTTTTGTAATTGGATTTACCATGATAATAATTGGATTTGTATTCATGCAAAAAAGAACATTGGAACTTCTTGTAGAAGAAAGTGATACAAGAAAAGAAACTCAAAATGTTAATACATTAATATTTAACAAAAAAGTATATAACCAAGGACCTAAAATAGTTGTTATTGGTGGAGGCAGTGGTTTAAATACAGTACTTAAAGGACTAAAAAATTATACAGACAACATAACTGCAATAGTTACAGTTTCAGATTATGGTAAAACACCAACAGATTCCAGAAAAGCATTGCAAGTTCTACCACTAAGCGACATTAGAGAAAGTTTAGTTGCTTTATCTCATAATGAAGAAGAAATGGAAGATTTGCTAAATACTGAGTTCAAAACAGGTCAATTAAAAGACTTGACATTTGGAGATATATATTTCCTTGCAATGAATACTATTCATAAAGATTTTACAAAATCTATTGAAAATTCTAAGGAAGTATTAAATATAACTGGTAAAGTTATTCCAGTAACTTTAGAAGAAATAAAAATATGTGCAGAACTAGATGATGGAATAGTAATAGAAAATAGAGATAAAATACCAGACTATGTTAGTGAAACAGCAAGTAAAATAAATAGAATATTTATAAGTCCAACAAACTGTACTCCAGCACCTGGAGTTATAGATGCAATAAAAGAAGCAGATGCAATAATAATTGGACCAGGAAGCCTTTATACTAATGTTATTCCAAACTTACTTGTTAGAGGAATTGCAAAAGCTATTAAAGAAAGTAAAGGAATAAAAGTATATGTAAGCAATATAATGACAGAATTAGGTCAAACTGATGAATATACATTATCTGACCATATAAAAGTAATTAATGATTATGTAGGAGAAGGCGTTATAGATTATTGTATTTATGATACTGGAGAAATCGTACCAGAATTTATCAAAAAATATAATTTAAAAGGTTCAGATATTGTTTTGGCAGATACACCAAAGGCTAAAGAAATGGGCGTAAAATTAATACAAAGAAATCTATCAAAAGTTGAAGGAGACTCAATTAGACATGATTCAGATGTAATAGCTTCTACAATAATACAATTAATTTGTGATGAACTAAAATTTGAAGATATGCAAAATGATAGTCAATACATGTTATTGAATTCAAGACTAAAAGAGTCAAAACGTGAAATAAAGAAAAGAGAGAAAAAAGAAAAGAAATTCCAAAAATCTGGAAAAAAACCTTTTGAAAGAAGACCAGAAACTTCAAAAAGTAAATTTAATTCAAAGTATAAAACTAGAATAGAGTCAATAAAAGATAGTGATAAAAATACTGCAGCAAGAAGAAGAATGATAGAAAATATTGAAAGAAGCAATCAAAGAAATAGTCAAAGAAGATTTAAATAACTCAAGAAAAAATAAAGAAAGGAAGTAAACAAATGAGAGAATGGTTAATAACAAATGGAATTGGTGGTTATGCAGCTTCAACAGACAAAGGAATTAATACAAGGAGGTATCATGGACTTTTAGTTGCTCCACTAAATCCACCAGGGCTTAGAAAACTTATTTTATCTAAAGTTGATGAAAGTGTAATAATAAATGACAAAAAATATGATATATATTCAAATGAATCAACTAATGGAAATACCAAAGGATATGAATATATGGTAGATTTTGAAAAGTCAATAATTCCTATATACACTTATAAAGTCAAAAATGTAGTAATAGAAAAATCTATATGCATGTTGCATGGAAGAAATACAGTTGCAATAGTATATAGAGTTGCTAATCAAAAAGCAAAAGTAAAATTACTTTTGACACCAGTTGCAAACTTTAGAGATTTCCATGCAGAAACACAAGATATAAAATTTAATTATTCACAAAAAATTAATAGAGATAGAGTTCAACTTGATTTTGGAAAAGATAAAGGAAAAATAAATATATGTGTATGTGGAAGTAAATATCATGAACATATAGATGATATATTTTATGGAATGTATTATGAAAAAGAAGCAGAAAGAGGTTTTCATGCAGAAGAAAATCATGCAGTTCCAGGTACATTTGAAGTAGAAATAAAGCCAAATGAGGATAAAGAAATTACATTTTTATGTTCTTTAGATGGAGAATATGGAAATGGGTTAGATGAACTTGCTAGATTGAGTGGAACAAAAATAATTGAAAATGAAACTGAAAGAATTAATGAGCAAATAATAGACTCAGACCTATTAAACGAAAAATATCTTCCACAAGATGAAGAAGAACAATTAAATTATATTGATTTAGTAAAAAAATATATTGTAGCATCAGATAATTTTATAGTTTATAGACCAAGTATGAAGCTTCATACCATAATAGCCGGTTATCCTTGGTTTTTAGACTGGGGTAGAGATAGTTTAATTGCATTTGAAGGTTTATTACTTATATCTAAAAGATTTGATATTGCAAGAGAAGTACTTTTAACTTTTGCAAATAATGTAAAACAAGGAATTGTGCCAAATGGATTTGATGAATATGATGGACATGCATTATATAATTCAGCAGATGCCTCACTTTTATTTTTCGAGCAAGTTCAAAAGTATATTAATTATACAAATGATTATGAATTTGTAAAAACTAAATTATATAATGTAATGAAAAAAATTATAGATAATTATTTAGATGGTACAAATATAGATGGAAATAATATTAGATATGATGATAAAACTGCATTAATATCATCAGGAACACTAGATACACAAAATACTTGGATGGATGCAAAAGTAGATGGCGTGCCTGTAACACCTAGAAATGGAAAAGCAGTAGAAATAAATGCAATGTGGTATAATGCATTAAAGGTAATGCAAAATTTGTCTAAAAAATTTATGAGAATTTCAAGACAATATGAATATGCCATACTTGCTCAAAAGACAAAAAGATCATTTATAAAAAGATTTTATAATCCATATAAGAAATGTTTATATGATGTACTTGGAGACGATAGAGTTAGACCAAACCAAATATTTGCAATAAGTATGTCATATCCAGTATTAGACTGTGATGAAGATATGGCTAAAACAGTATTTGTAACAATAACACAAAGGCTTCTTAATCGCTATGGACTTCAAACATTAGCCTCTGGAGAAAAAGGTTTTGAGCCAATTTATCAAGGTTCACCTAAAGAAAGAGATATGAAATATCATCAAGGAATTACCTGGCCATGGCTTTTAGGTCAATATTATGATGCTCTTAGAAACATGATAAAATATGAAAAAGATAGTGAAAATAAAGAAAGACTAAAAAATACATTAACACAATTTAAAATGAATGTAGCTTCTACATTTACAAAAGAATTAGAACTAGGAAACACAATAGGAAGTATATGTGAAATATACGATTCTGTTACTCCTACAAGAGGAAAAGGAGCATTTGCTCAAGCTTGGAGTGTAGCAGAAATATTTAGAATATTATTAGATAACAAGCAAGAGGATACAAAATGAGAATATTAGGAATAGACCCAGGATTTGCAATAACTGGATATAGCATAATAGAGTACAAAGGAAATCATTTTACACTAATTAATTCAGGAGCGATTCTCACAAAAGCAGGAGAATCGTTCCCAGACAGATTAGTTAAAATCTATGATGATTTAGAAAACATTATTGATACATATAAACCAGAAGTAATGTCAATAGAAGAATTATTTTTTAATACAAATACTACCACCGCTATAAATGTAGCTCAAGCTAGAGGAATAGTGCTAGTAGTCGCAAGAAAAAAAGGTGTACCAATTTACGAATATACACCACTTCAAATAAAACAGGCTGTAACTGGTTATGGAAGGGCAGATAAATTGCAAGTTCAAAAAATGGTAAAATCAATTTTAAAAGTGGATAAATTACCAAAATTAGACGATACAACAGACAGCATGGCAGCAGCAATTTGTTATGCACATTCAAATAGATTTTCAAAATGTTTGTAGAGATTTATTATTTAAATATTACTTAATGAATTTTATTGTTACAATTCACAACTCATTACATTTGCATTAACTTTAATATACATTCTTTCACATTTCACTTCGCGGTTCGCTTGCGCTTCAGCGCTCGCACGTTACGCTCCGCTCCTACGTCGCCTACGCTCACTTGAAATGTTCAAGAACATATATTAAAGCTATAAATATAATTAAAGCT